>CAZGOO010000099.1:0-3984 GCA_964527505.1 uncultured Oscillospiraceae bacterium
TCGCGGCGCAGGGAAGCGATGTGCGTCGAGCCGGAGTCAAACCAGCCGTCGAGCGTGTCGCTCTCTTTTTCAAAGCCGGCGTTTTTGCCGCAGTGCGGGCAGACCAGTCCCTCGGGGATGAGGTCGGACGCTTCGTTTGCAAACCAGTAGTTCGAGCCGTGCTCGGCAAAGAGGGCGGAGATGTGCGCAATCGTCTCCGGCGTGCAGACGGGCTTGCCGCAGTCTTTGCAATAGAACACGGGAATCGGCAGACCCCAGCGGCGCTGGCGGGAGATGCACCAGTCGGCGCGGTCGCGGATCATGGCGACCATGCGGTCTTTGCCCCACGCGGGAAGCCACTGCACCTCGTCGCAGGCAGCGACGGCTTCGTCCTTGAACGCCTCGACCGAGCAGAACCACTGCGGCGTGGCGCGGAAGATGATGGGGCTCTTGCAGCGCCAGCAGTGGGGGTAGCTGTGGACGATGTCCTCCTGCGCGAAGAGCTTGCCGGATTCTTTGAGGTCGGCAAGGATGACAGGGTTGGACTCGTCGGTTTTCATGCCGGCGTACTTGCCCGCGTAGTCGGTGTGGCGGCCGCGGTCGTCCACGGGAACGACCAGCTCCATATTGTATCGGCGGCAGGTCTGGTAGTCGTCCGCGCCGAAGCCCGGGGCGGTGTGGACGCAGCCGGTGCCGGAGTCCATGGTGACGTAGTCGGCAAGCACCAGTCGGCTCGTTTTCTCGAGGAACGGGTGCTGCGCGAGCATATTTTCATAGAACGCGCCGGGGTGCGTCTCGACGATTTCATAGCTCGTGTAGCCGCCGATGCCCATGACCTTTTGTGCGAGCGCTTCGGCCACGACGAACAGTTCCTGCGAGCCTTCGGGGCGGACGACGGCGTAGCTTTCGCGCGGGTTTAAGGCAATGGCGAGGTTTCCGGGAAGCGTCCAGATGGTAGTCGTCCAGATAACGAACGAGAGTTTCGACAAATCCAAATGAGAGAGCTTGCCGAGGTCGTCGTGCATGGGGAATTTCACATAGACCGTGGTGCAGGGGTCGTCCTGATACTCGATCTCCGCCTCGGCCAGCGCCGTTTCGTCCTTCGGGCACCAGTAAACGGGCTTGAGCCCCTTGTAGATATAGCCCTTGCGGAACATTTCGCCAAACACTTTGACCTCTTCCGCTTCAAAGCGCTTGTCCATCGTCTTGTAGGGATGCGCCCAGTCTCCGATCACGCCCAGACGGCGGAAGCCCGCCATCTGGCGGCCGATAAATTCCTCGGCAAAGGCTTCGCAGGCGCTGCGGAACTCCGTAACGGGCATGGTCTTGTGGTTGAGCTTGTTTTTCTTGATAATCGCCGACTCGATGGGCATTCCGTGGTTGTCCCAGCCGGGGGTATAGGGTGTGTCGTAGCCGCGCATGGCATAAGAGCGGACGATGAAGTCTTTGAGCGTCTTATTCAGCGCGTGACCCATATGAATATCGCCGTTGGAGAACGGAGGGCCGTCGTGCAGAATGAACTTCGGCTTGCCCGCGTTCTTTTCGCGCAGAAGCGCGTAAACATCGATGTGATTCCAGTGCTCGAGCATCGGCGGCTCGCGCTGCGGCAGACCCGCGCGCATGGGGAAATCGGTTTTCGGGGTGATGATGGTGTCTTTGTAGTCCATGGGTTCTCTTTTCCTCCGTTTGTTCTTTGGGTTAAAAAAGAGACTCCCTGCCTCGTTAAGAGACAGAGAGCTCTCTGCGGTACCACTCTTATTCCCCGCAAAGGCGGGGCACTCGACTGCGCTTTAACGGGCGCGCCCGTCTGCGCCTACTGCGCGCAAAGCGCGGTTCGGGCAGCGGCTCCGGGGTGATTTTTCGGCAGCGGCGCGTCCGCCTCGCAGCAAACGGCGGCTCTCTGCATCGCGCGAAACTGACTACTTGTCCCCATCTCGGCTTTTGTGCTTATTCGGTTGTCTCGCGGGCTTTGCCGAAGCCAAGCTCGTCGAAGATGCGCTGCTTTTCCGGCGGGAAGGTGCCGTGCAGCGTTTCGATTTTTTTCGTTTGGGAAAGATCTTCCTGCGCGGGCGCTTCGGCCTGCGCGGGGCGCTCCTCTTCGGGCTCCGCGTCGAAGTCGTAGATCATCGGGCGCTCGGGCTTTTGCGGTTTGGAAGCGGCGCGGGCGGGCAGGGCCTCGCGCTCGCGCAGCTCGGCCAGAAGCTCAAGCTGGCGCGTCAGACGCTTTTCCATATCGTCAAGGAACGCGGCGCTCGCCTCTTTTGCATCGGCAAGGCGCTGCTCCTCGGAGGAAACGGCCGCTTCGACGCGGTTTTGCTCGGCGGTTTTCTGCGCATCTTGCAGCAGTTGCGCGCATTTTTCCTCCGTCTCGCGGCGAAGCTGCTCGCATTGGCGCTGCGTGGCGAGCATGGCGCTTTGCAGCTCCTTTTCCTGATTGCGGTATTCCTCCAACTTCTCCACAAGCACGCGCATCTTGCTCTTGAGCACGGAATTGTCCTTATAAAGGGTCAGATAATCCTGCACGAGCGCGCCCAGCGACTCATCGACGGCCTGCATATCATAGCCGTGGCGGGCGCGCGCGAAGCGGATCTCCTGAACCTGCTGGGGGGTCAGCAAATCACTTCACTCCTCTGTTTTTATTGGGGCTTACAGATAGCTGTTTTCCGACTCCTCGGCGACGGAGTTGACCACGCCGACGTTGCGCGGCGTGACAAGGTAGGTGGAAAGCGCGACTTTCTGAATCTTGCCGTCGATGGCATAGGCGCAGCCGGAAAGGAAATCGACGATGCGGCGGGCGACCTCTTTGTTGGTCTGCTCGAGGTTCAGAACGACTGCCTTATTCTGGCGCAGATTGTCGGCGATGGCGGAGACCATGTCGTAGCGCTCGGGCTTGACCAGAACGACCTCAAGCTGCACATTGTTGATGCTCACCACGCGGGAGTTTGCGCTCGGGCGAGCCGTCTCGCGGGAAAACGCGCTGCGCTTGGGCGCGGGCGCGGGTTCGGGCTCCTCGTCGAAACCGTCGGCATCGTCCTCATATTCGTCGTAATCGTCCTCGCGCTCCTTATCGTTGTAGGGGTGCGTTAATTTTTTCAGTTCGTCCATCAGACCCATTTGCTCGTCCTCCATATCTCTTTCAGTTATCTGATTTTGCATAGTTTCGCGCGCCGAAAATCGCCGTCCCGACGCGTACCATCGTGCTGCCGGCGGCAATGGCG
This sequence comes from uncultured Oscillospiraceae bacterium, assembly GCA_964527505.1. GTDB lineage: Bacteria > Bacillota > Clostridia > Oscillospirales > Oscillospiraceae > JAZOXB01. The sequence continues at coordinate 3,198 of CAZGOO010000099.1, forward strand.
TCCTCAAAATCGTCCGTCATTCCCATCGACAGAATTTCCACGGTACTATTATGCTGTTTTTTTGCGTTTATGTCAACAGCTATTGCGTGTATTTTTTCAAAAAATTCACGATTGTCGCCCGAATTTCTGCTCACGGGCGGGATTGCCATCAGTCCGCGCAGGCGGCAATGGGGAAATTCGCCCATTTTCGCCGCGATGAGCGGCACCTCCTCGGGCGTGAAGCCGGATTTCGTCTCCTCGGCGGCGACGTTCACTTCCAGCAAAATATCCTGCACAAGGCCCTGCTTTTCCGCCTCACGCTCGATGCACTGCAACAGCGCCTCCCGGTCTACCGACTGGATGAGCGCCACCTTGCCCACCACCTGCCGCACCTTGTTGGTCTGCAAGTGGCCGATAAAATGCACGGGCGCGCCCTCGTAGGCGTTTTCCGACAGTTTTTGCGTCAGCTCCTGCACGCGGTTTTCCCCGCACAGGTCTACGCCCGCGGCGATCGCCTCGCGCACGCGCGAAGCGTCGTTCATCTTTGTCGCGGCGCAAAGCAGAATCTCTTTCGGGTCGCGCCCGCACTTTCGCGCCGCCTCGTCCATCCGCGCGCGGATGGAGGCAATATTTTCTGCAATCGTGTTCATTCCATCACCGTTCCGTTCTCGATTTGTCGATTTGTCAGGATAATCTCGTCCTGCGGCCAGAGGTTGGCCGTGCTCGAAGAATCCCATTTCACTAAGTAATCGTCGCCGTATTCGTAGAGAATCTCCACGGACTTCCACTTTGCCATGCGGTTTTGCAG
>CAZGOO010000100.1:0-3975 GCA_964527505.1 uncultured Oscillospiraceae bacterium
GCGCCGAAAATCTGCGCGAGCATCGGCGTTTTCATATCGCCCTCGGCCTGCAAAATCTTCGTCCAGACGCTCTCCAAAAACAGCCCGAAACTGAAGACGCAGACGATTCTGCCGTAGGTAATCACGTCGGAAATGATGGCGGGGTCGTCGGTGGACATTCGGGCAAAGGCGGGCATGATGCACCAGCAGACGAGCGCAAACACGGCCCACAGAGCCACCGCCAGCGGCGTGCCCACGCCCGCATATTCCTCTGCGCGCGATTTTTCCCCGAGCCCCAACTTCGAGGCCATGACGGTGTTGATTCCGACGCCGCTTCCCACGGCAAGCGCGATCATCAAAAGCTGTATGGGGTAGATGATGGAAAGAGCGGTCAGGCCGGAGTCGGAGAATCTTCCCACAAAGAGACTGTCGATGATGTTGTAAAGCGCCTGAATGAGCTGTGCCAGCATCACGGGCGGCGCCAGTTTCAGAAGCACTTTGCTGATTTTTTCGGAACCGAAGAGTGTCGATGTGTCCATAAAAAATTCCTCGATACGATGCGAAATTTTCGCGAAAAGAGCGATGCCGAGCCGAAAGACCCGACATCGCTTGTTTTTCGGTTGGGCGGCTCGATTCGGCGAGCCGAAAGCGGTTTAAGCGCCCTGCGTTTTCCACTTGCGGCAGCGGCGGGCGCGCTTATAGCGCTTGCGCACCTTGACGAACAGCCACAGAAGAATCAGCGCCACGACGGCGGCGATGGTCAAAATCAGGAACACCGTGGTGGAGCTGTCCGAAGTTTTGACCGAGAGCCACAGGGAATTCATCCGCTGCGTCCCCTCCAAAGAGAGCGCGGAGAACGCCTGACCGAGCGCAAGCGTCTCTTCGCTCGGGTAGGCAATGTCGCTTTCGGTGACGGATTCGTCCATATACTCCTTTGCTTCGGAGATGGGCGTGGAGTAGCCGAGGTATTCCAGATTCGGGCCGGAGATCTCGGGCGAGCAGAGGAAGTTGATAAAAAGCTCCGCTTCGGCCTTATGCTCGCAGCCTTTCGGGATGCACATCGCATCGACGAAGAGATTGTAGCCCTCTTCGGGGAAGTAGAAGCCGAGGTCGGGGTTTTCTTCGAGCATCATCAGATAGTCGCCGGCGTAGTAGGTGGCAATCCACGCTTCGCCGCGCTCCATTTTGCCGTAAACCTCGTCCATCACATACGCCTGCACGAGCGGCTTCTGCTCGCGCAGCTTCTGCGCGACGGCTTCAAGCTCCTCGGGGTCTTCGGTGTTCAGACTGTAACCGAGCAGAAGCTGAGCAATGCCGAAGGCGTCGCGCGGGTTGGAGAACATGAGGATTTTGCCCGCGTAGGTGGGATTCCAGAGAAGATCCCAGCTTCCGATATCCTCTTCGTTGACATAGAGCTTGTTGTAGATAATGCCGACCGTACCCCAAGTGTAGGGAACGGAGTAGAGGTTTTCGGGGTCGTAGGCGAGGTTTTTGAACGAATCGTCGATTTTTTCAAAATTCGGAATGTTTGAAAAATCCAGCGGTTCGAGCATATCCTCTTTGATGAGCTGGTCAATCATGTAGTCCGAGGGGATGATGACGTCGTAGGACGAACCGCCCGTCTTCAGCTTGGAATACATCGTCTCATTGTCGGAGAAAGTCATGTAATTGACCTTGATGTTGGGATAGGTTTTCTCAAATTCCTCGATGACGTCCAGATAGCCGTCCGAGCCGTCGGCAATGTACTGCCCCCAGTTGTAGACGTTAATGGTCACGGTGGCGGCGGAGGCCGACATGGGCATCGACGCAAGGAGCACGACCGCCGCCAGAATCAAAGCAAACATTCGTTTCATCGGGCAGCCCTCCCGCGCAGCTTCGAGCGGCGGCGCTGAGAGCTCTCGCGCGCCTGAAGCAGGGTCATTGCAGACATGACAATCAAAATCACGAAGAACATGAGGGTAAAGAGCGCATAAATCTTCGGATGGATGGGCTTTTTCGTGTAGTTGTAAATTTCGACGGGCAGGGTAATGAAGCTCGAGCCCGTGACGAAATAGGAAATCACGAAATCGTCCAGAGACATCGTGAAAGACATCAGCGCGCCGGAAATGACGCCGGGCATAATTTCCGGAAGAACGACCTTGAAAAACGCCTGCGTGGGCGTGCAGCCGAGGTCGAGCGCGGCTTCGGTGAGGTCGGGGTCCATCTGCGCGAGCTTCGGCAGGACGTTGAGAATCACATAGGGCAGGTTAAAGGTAATGTGCGCGATGAGCAGCGTCCAGAAGCCGAGGATGGAATTGATGCGCAGCATCACGCCCGCAAAGGCGAAAAGAAGCGCCAGAGACACGCCCGTGACGATTTCGGGGTTGGTCATGGGGATGTTCGTCAGCGTGAGTACCGCGCTGCGTAGTTTGCCGCGCATTTTGTGGATGCCCACGGCGGCCGAGGTGCCGAGCAAGGTTGCAAGAAGCGTGGACAAAACGGCGATGAGCAGCGAATTTCCGAGGAGCTTCAAAAGCGTGTCATCGCGGAAAAGCTCGACATAGCGGTCGAAAGTGAAGCCCTTGAACACCGCGATATCCGTGCCGGAGTTGAACGAGGCTACGGCCAGAACGACCATCGGGATATAGAGGAACACAAAGACCAGAATCGTGAGGATGCGGTTTGCGCGCTTCATATCGCCACCCCCGTTTCCTTGTCATCTTCGCTGGTAAAGCGGTTCATAATGCCCGTGCAGATAAGAACAAGCAGCATCAAAACGAGCGACAGCGCCGCGCCGAGGTTCGGATTGTAGGCGGACTTAAACTGCGACTCGATCACGTCGCCGATGAGCACCGTGCCGGGCGAGCCGAGCTTTTGCGAGATGTAGAACGTGGACACCGCCGGAACGAAGACCATCGTGATGCCCGAAACGATGCCGGGCACGCTCAGGGGCATGGTCACGCGGGTAAAGACCCTGCGCGAATTGCAGCCGAGGTCCTGCGCCGCTTCGATCAGACGCGGGTCGATTTTCATAATCACGGTGAAAAGCGGCAAAATCATATAGGGCAGGTAGTTATAGACCATGCCGAGAATGACCGCGCCGTTGTTGCGGATGAGGGGCAGCGCCGAAAGGCCGATGGAGGTGAGAAAGGTATTGATAATGCCCGTATCCTCCAAAAGCGCGACCCACGCCAGCGTGCGAAGCAGAAAGCTCATGCACATCGGCAGCATCAGAAGCATCTGCAAAAGGCGCTGCTTGGCGGGCTTGCAATGGGCGATGTAGTAGGCAACGGGATAGCCGATAAGAAGGCAGATAAGCGTCGCCGCGATACTCAGCCAGATTGAGCGCAGGAAAATGGGCAGATAGTCCCAGATTCCCGCAAGGTTTGCCAAGGTAAACTGACCCGTAACGGAGTCGGTAAAGGCGAAATAGGCCACCACACCGAGCGGAATGACGGTAAAGAGCACCATCCAGAGGATGTAGGGGCCGGAGAGCCACTTATTCTTCATCTTCGCCGCCCTCCGCGTCCGCGATCTCGTCGTATTCCGCGGAATAGGAGCTGTAATCGCCGAACATACCGGAATACTCGCTCTTGTGCATGATATGGATGTCTTCGGGATTCAGGCGGATGCCGATATAGGAGCCTTCGGGGCAGAAGTCGGTGGTCTGGATGAGCCATTTGAAGCCCTTGAAATCGACGATAGTGTCGTAGTGGACGCCCTTGAAGGTGACGGACGTGACCGTGCCGCAAAGGTGACCCTCGTCGGCCTTGACGATGTCGATGTCCTCCGGGCGGATGACCACGTCAACCGGCTCGTTCTTTTCAAAGCCCTTATCGACGCAGGAGAAGACTCTTCCGAAGAATTTCACCTTGTAGTCTTCGAGCATGATGCCATCGAGGATGTTCGACTCGCCGATGAAGTCCGCAACGAACGCGTTTTTCGGCTCGTTATAGATATCCTCCGGCCGACCGATCTGCTGGATTTTGCCCTTGTCCATGACCACGATGGTATCGG
>CAZGOO010000101.1:0-3973 GCA_964527505.1 uncultured Oscillospiraceae bacterium
GAAGTGCATTTCACAAATCCCGCAGGGATTTATTTCGTTGAAAAAAGCACTTAGCCTAAGCTAAGTGCTTTTTTCTGGCAGGGGCACAAGGACTTGAACCCTGAGCCTACGGTTTTGGAGACCGCCGCTCTACCAATTGAGCTATACCCCTATATGATTTGATAAAAAACTGGTGGGCCTTCGGGGACTCGAACCCGGGACCGTCCGGTTATGAGCCGGATGCTCTAACCAACTGAGCTAAAGGCCCATATCCGCGCAATTTCATCATCGCTCCGATATTATAGCAGAACGTTTTCAAAATTGCAAGCATTATTTTTCGTTTTTTCCGTTTTTTTCGGTGTCTCGGAAAGTTCGGTCTGGTATTTGCCGCGAGGATATGATATAATTTTGAAGATTACATTGTATCGGAGCGTTTTTTATGTGGGAATTGGTCAAACTGCTCAGGCATAACCGCCGCGAGAGCATTCTTGCGCCGGTGTTCAAGCTGCTCGAGGCGAGCTTTGAGCTGATGGTGCCGCTGGTCGTGGCGCAGATGCTCGCCGCTTCCTCGGCATCGGACGCCGTGCCGCGTTTTGTGGCGCTGATTTTGATGGCGCTCATCGGCTTCGGCTGCACGGTCGTCGCGCAGTATTTTGCCGCAAAGGCCAGCGCCGAAGCGGCGGGTCGGCTGCGCTCGAAAATGTTTCACCACATCGGCACGCTTTCCTACGCGCAGTTGGAGCGCTTCGGCAGCGACACGCTCTTAACGCGCGTGAGCGACGACGTGAACCAGATTCAAAACGGCTTGAATCTGGGGCTTCGGCTGCTGCTGCGCAGCCCGTTTATCGTCTTCGGCGCGACGGCGATGGCCTTTACGGTCGATGCGCGCTGCGCGGTGATTTTCGCCGTGACGGTGCCGATTCTCTTTGCGGTCGTGTTCGGCATCATGCTCGTGAGCATTCCCCTTTTCGGACGGGCGCAATCTGCCCTTGACCGCGTGACGGCGCTCACCCGCGAAAATTTGACGGGTGTGCGCGTAATCCGCGCGTTTCGGCGCGAGGCGCAGTCCGAGGCGGAGTTTGAGCGGGAAAATCGCGCGCTGACGCGGCTGAATCTCTTCGTCGGGCGCATTTCCTCGGCGATGAATCCCCTGACCTATCTGATTATCAACCTTGCGACGGTCTTTCTCATTCGCAGCGCGGGCGTTCGCGTGTCGCTCGGTGCGCTCGAGCAGGAGCAGGCCGTGGCGCTCTATAACTATATGCTGCAAATCATCGTCGAGCTTGTGAAGCTGGCCTCGCTCATCATCACGCTCAACCGCTCGGCGGCCTGCGCGAAGCGCGCAAATGCGCTTCTGAGCGAAGCGCCCGACATGACTTATCCCGCTTCCGACGCGCTGCAAAGCGCGCCCGAGGCGCCCGCCGTCGAATTTTCCGATGTTTCGTTCCGCTATCCCGACGCGGGCGGCGAAAGCCTGAGCCATGTGTCGTTCTCCGTGCGGGCGGGGCAAAGCGTGGGCGTCATCGGCGGCACGGGCAGCGGCAAAAGCTCGCTCGTGAACCTCATTCCGCGCTTTTACGACGTGACGGACGGCGCCGTGCGCCTCTTCGGGCGCGACGTGCGCGCGCTCAGCCAAAAAACGCTGCGTCAAAGCGTCGGTGTCGTCCCGCAGAAAGCGGCACTTTTTTCCGGCACGCTGCGCGAAAATCTGCGCCTCGGCAAGGAAAATGCGACGGATGAAGAACTTCTTCGCGCGCTGACGCTCGCGCAGGCGCAGCAATTGATCGAGCAAAAGCCCGAGGGGCTGGATTTTATGCTCGAACAGAACGGGCGCAACCTCTCCGGTGGGCAGAAGCAGCGCCTGACCATCGCCCGCGCGCTCGTTGCGCGCCCGCAGGTTTTGATTCTGGACGACAGCTCGAGCGCCTTGGACTACGCCACCGACGCTGCGCTGCGCGCCGCGCTCGGCACGCTTCGCGGAGAGACGACGGTTTTTCTGGTATCTCAGCGCATTTCGACCGTCAAAAATGCCGACCTGATTCTCGTTTTGGACAACGGCGCGCTCGTCGGCGCGGGGACGCACGAAGCGCTCTTTGACTCCTGCGAGGTCTATCGCGAGATCTGCGCCTCGCAGCTTACCGCACGGGAGGTGGAAGAATGAAAACGCTTCGCCGCATTTTGCCCTATCTTGCAAAGCAGTGGCCTTTGCTGCTCGGAAGCATTGTTTTGGCCGCCGTCGCGGTCGTTTTGCAGCTTTTGGCGCCCATCCGCTTCGGCGACGCCATCGACTGTATTCTCGGTGTCGGGCAGGTCGATTTTTCGGCCATGGGCGGCCATCTTCTGCGCGCGCTGCTCGACGCGGGCATTTCCGCCGCCGCAACCTACGCGATGAGCCTTCTGAACAACCGTCTTGCCTATCGCGTGGTGCAGGAGCTGCGCAGCGACGCGATTTGCCACTTGCAGCGGCTTCCTCTGAAATATCTCGACGTTCACTCTACGGGCGACATCGTCAGCCGCGTGATTTCCGACTCCGCCGTCCTCTCCGACGGGCTGCTGCTCGGCCTGACGCAGCTTTTTTCCGGCGTTTTGACCGTCGCGGTGACGCTGGCCTTTATGCTCTCGAAGAGCGTGAAAATTTCGCTTCTGGTCATCGCGCTCACGCCACTGAGCTTCTTGGTCGCGCGCTTCGTCTCCTCGCGCTCGTTCAAACTTTTCCGCAAGCAGAGCGAGCTGCGCGGCCGCCAGACGGGCTTCACCGAGGAAATGATCTCCAATCAGAAGCTCGTGCGCGCCTTCGGCTACGAAGCGCGCGCGGACGAGCGCTTCGACAAAATGAACGCGGAGCTGGTCGAATGCGGCACGAAAGCGTCGTTTTTCAGCAGCCTCACCAACCCCTCGACGCGCTTGGTCAACAGCATCATCTATGCGTGCGTTGCCCTCTGGGGCGTGCTGCTCATCTCGGGCGGCAGCCTCTCCGTCGGCGGGCTGACGGTGCTTTTGCACTACGCGAATCAGTACATGAAGCCGCTCAACGACATCAGCTCCGTCGTGACCGAGCTGCAAAACGCCTTTGCCTGCGCCGACCGCATTTTCGCCCTGCTCGATGCGAAACCCGAGCGCGAAGACGCGCCGGGCGCGCTCGGCATGGTGCAGGGCGAGGTGCGCTTTGAGGACGTTTCGTTCCGCTATCTTCCCGACCGCCCGCTCATTGAGCACTTTAACCTTTCCGTCAAGCCCGGAATGCGCGTGGCGATCGTCGGCCCGACGGGCTGCGGAAAAACGACGCTCATCAACCTGCTCATGCGCTTTTATGAGGTCAACTGCGGGCAGATCCTTATCGACGGCAAGCCGATCGATTCCGTCACGCGCCATTCGTTGCGCGCCGCCTTCGGCATGGTCTTGCAGGACACATGGGTAAAAAATGCGACCGTACGCGAAAATATCGCGTTCGGCAAGCCCGACGCGACGGAAGCGGAAATCGTTCAGGCGGCCAAAGACGCCTACTGCTACGACTTCATCTGCCGCCTGCCGAAAGGCTTTGACACCGTGCTGGGTGCCGACAGCCTCAGCGCGGGTCAGCGCCAGCTTCTTTGCATCGCGCGCGTGATGCTCTGCCGCCCGCCGATGCTGATTTTGGACGAGGCGACCAGCTCCATCGACACGCGCACGGAGGTGCGCGTGCAGCAGGCGTTCGACGCGCTTATGCAGGGGCGCACGAGCTTCATCGTGGCGCACCGCCTTTCGACGATTCGCGACGCTTCGCTGATTCTGGTGATGCGCGACGGAAAAATCGTCGAGCAGGGCACGCACGACGCGCTTCTGCGCACGGGCGGCTTCTACAAAACCCTCTACAACAGCCAGTTTAAGCAAACCTGAGCCGCGCAGACTTTGTAGGGGGCGGCGCCTCGACGCCCCGCTAAGGCTTCCCCTTGAGGGGAAGCTGTCTGCGAAGCAGACTGATGAGGTGTAGCTCGCGCAGCGAGCGTAAAATAAA
>CAZGOO010000102.1:0-3918 GCA_964527505.1 uncultured Oscillospiraceae bacterium
GGCAGCGCCGCCGTGTCGAAGCGCTCGAAGTCGCGGTCGGGCAAATCGTCGCACAATCGCACGGTGAAGCAGTAGACTTCCTCGGCGCGCAGGGGTGATTTTGCCAGACGATTGATTTTTTCAAGCTGCGCCGCCGTCGGCGTACCCGAAGCAAGCAGCGCGGCTTCTTTTTGAATTTGCGTAGAAATCCCTCCTTAATGTTCCTGAAGAAGCTGCGCGGCCTGCGCGCGGTAGAGCGACGCCTGCGCCTCTTCCACAAGGTCTTGCAGACCGATCTCGTCCCAGACGATGCGCGCCGTGCCGCCGCAGCCGTGCAGTTGCAGCCAGAGCTCGCAGATGCGCTCAAGTGCCGGCTGAAGCGCACGGCGATACGCCCAGAGCTCGCTCGTCAGTAAGTCTGCCTGCTGGCGGCTCATGCGCTCCGTGCTCGACCAGCTCAAGCCCAGAAGAAAGGGCGGAAGCCCCGTTTTTGCCACAAGCTGCTCGAGAATCTGCCGCACGGGCACCTCCGAGTCCAAAATCGGGCCGTCGGCGCCGATGACCTTCACGCTCACATCGCCCACGGCGACAAAATCGCGCACCACGCCGCTTTTCGCGTCGTTCATGGCCGCAGACCACTCGTCCGCGATCTCCTGCGCCCGCTCGGACGCGCCGCGCGCGTAGCCGTCGGCTTCGGGTTTGCACACCACGGCGTAGCGCAATTTTCCCGCGCGCTCCCAGTTCGTGCCGATCGTCTCGTAGATGCGCAGCAAAATGCCCGCAAGATGCGGCATTCCGCGCAGAAGCGACACCCCGCAGGGGTGCGCCGCTTCGGGGTGAAGCGTGCTCAGAAGCAGAAGCTGCGGATAGGCCAGCGGCTGCAATTTTCCGCGCTCATCCGGCACGCAGACGGTCAAATCGAGCGGGCTTTCGCCCGTAAGGAGCCGCACGCGGCGCACATCGCCCCAGCACACGGCAATGAATTGCCCGTCGGCAACCACCATCTCCCCGACGGCGCGGCCGTAGGTGAGCAGACTGTCGGCATAGGCCGAAAGGAACGCGTCGATGCCGCGCTGGCCGTAGCCGCAGGGCACAGTGCGCAGAAATTCGCGCAGCGCCGCCTGATGGCGCGGGCTGTCGCACTCGACGGTGAAGCTGCCGATGAGCCGCACGAGCTTGCCGATGGCCGCATCGAGCATCGGCAGCGCCTCGCGCAAAGCGCCGTAGAGCGCGTCCTCATTTTGCGCCGCGGCGTAGTCGAACATCGGCTCTGCCGCCTCGCAGGCGCGTAGCTGCGTGGCTTTGGCCGCATTTTCCGTTTTGTTTCGCCTCATTGTTTCACCTCCCTTCCGTAAATTCGATATTTCATCGTCTTTCAGACGCAATATCGCCTTGCCGTGCACGCCGCAACGGGCGCGCCCTGTTTTTCAACGACCGTCGCGGCAAAATAGCGCATATCGTCCATCGCGTGGTCGTGCTCTTTTTTCACCGTGTCGCGCCCCGCCTTGAGATCCCAAACATACAGCTCCGTCTCCCGCAGGCAGTCCGTGCACGCGTCGCAAATCACAAGTTTTTTCTTCCGCAGCAGCTCCGCCGTGTGGCGAATGCCCGAAAGCACGTCGTTTTTCGCCTTGACCACTTTCCAGCCCTCGCGCCGCAGAAGCTCGATAAAGCTCGCCGCCGAGGGGTCTACGATCACCGCGTCGATCTTCCGCTCGCCCGCAAGCTCGCGCAGCGCGCGGCAGTATTCGCCGTCGGTCATCTGCCGCTGCTCGCGGCGCGAATCGAAGTAAAATTCCTTCACGCGGTACCACACTTCCCCGATGCGCCCCCAGAGCCCGAAGGACGCGGGGTTGACCGTTCCGTAGTCGCAGGAGATGTACCACTGCTCGTAGCCCTCTTTCGGCGCGGGCGGCGCTTCGGAGGCGTCGAAGAAATCATAGACGCGCCCTTCCGCCGCGACCCACTGCCCGAGCACGAAGCGCCGATAAAACACGCCGCGATAGAGCTTTTCGTAGCGCGCGCGGATCTGCGGCGAGAGCGCGGGATTGTCCTGCATGGTAAAATGCAGATGCAGGGCGTTGCGCTGCTGCGCGTTTTGCACCCATTCGCGATAGAACCAGTGCTGCGGCGACTCGGGATTGCAGTTAAACCAAAGTCTGCTTCCCGTCACCGAGCAGCGCGCGCAGGCCTGCTCCACGAAACTGCGCGGCATGAGCGCCACCTCGTCTAAGAGCACTCCCGCAAAGGTCACGCCCTGAATAAGCGCCGCCGAGCCCTCGTCCTTGCCGCCGAAGAGGTAAAATTCGTTCGTGTTTCCGCGAAAGCGCACGGTCAAAAGGTTTTCCGACCGCTTTTCCCGCACGGAAAAGCCCAGCGCGCGCAGTTTGGGCAGCACCTCCGTGAGCACATTGCGCCGCAAGGAGGAGATGGTCTTTCCGCACAGGCCGAAGCGCCTGCCGTGGAAATTCCCGCCCGCCCAGAGGAAAAAGCTCAGCGCCATGCAAAGCGTTTTTCCCGAGCGCACCGCGCCGTCGCAGATGAGTGCCTCTTTTTCGCGGTACGGCGAAGTCGCGCGCCACCAGTTGAGCACGATTTTCTGCTTGTCCGAAAAAATCACGCACCCGTCACATCCTCCGCTGCGGCGGAGAAAAAGGCGTCGGCGTAGGCATTGTTTTCGGAATCGGTTTCCAGCAGCCGCTCGAGCGCCGCCACGCGGTCTAAGAGCTTGACCTCCACCGCGCCCTTTTCGCTGCGCTTGAGCTCCGACAGAAGGCTCAAGTCCAAGGCGGCAATGTTCGGCGATTCCTCCAAAACCAGCCGCACGCAGTCGTTTGCCCGCCCGAACGCAAGCTGCGCGAGCCTACGCAGCGCGTCACAGCGCAGAATTTCGATCTGCCCGCGCTGAAGCCGCAGCTCCCGCTGCACCGCAGGCGATTGCAGCATCGCCACGCCGTCGCTTTTGCCCACGGCCTCGGCGGCCGCCTGCGCGTCGAATCGGCGCAGATACTCCGCGGCAAAGCGCCGCTTGTCGGATATTTCGTTCATTTACATCACTCCCGTTTTCGGTTTTCGCGGCATCGCATCCATGAAAAAATGCCGCTTCAACCGAAGCGGCGATTGGGCATGAAATTGACTCGGAATGGTTAACGAAAAAAAGAAAGCCGCAAAAAATGCGGCTTTCTTTCAAAAATGTTCCGTTACATTACACCAGCGCGGCGGTGATGATGGCCATCTTGTAGACCTCGTCGGCGTTGCAGCCGCGGCTCAGGTCGTTGATGGGCGCGTTCAGGCCGAGCAGGATCGGGCCGTAGGCTTCGTAGCCGCCCAGACGCTGGGCGATCTTGTAGCCGATGTTGCCCGCTTCGATGCAGGGGAAGATGAAGGTGTTGGCATAGCCGGCGACGGGCGAGCCGGGGAACTTGAGCTGGCCGACCACGGGAGACACGGCCGCGTCAAACTGCATTTCGCCGTCGATGGCAAGCTCGGGGGCAAGCTCCTTGGCCTTGGCCGTGGCGTCGCGGGAGAGCTGCACGGTCGCGCCCTTGCCCGAGCCCTTGGTGGAGAAGCTGAGCATGGCGACCTTCGGGTCGATGCCGAAAGTCTTTGCGCAGCGCGCCGTCTCGATGGCGACTTCGGCGAGCTTGTCGGCTGCGGAAACGACGACATTGCCCTCTTTGTCGAGGGTGTCTTCATAGGAGATGTTGATGGCGCAGTCGCCCATGGCGATTTTTTCTTCGCCGCGAACGAGGATGAAGCAGGAGCTTACCAGATGCGCGCCGGGCTTGGTCTTGACGAGCTGAAGCGCGGGGCGGACGGTATCGGCGGTGGAGTAGGTCGCGCCGCCGAGCAGCGCGTCGGCGTAGCCCATCTTCACGAGCATCGTGCCGAAGTAGTTGCCCTTGGAAAGCAGCGCGCGGCACTCTTCGGCGCTCATCT
>CAZGOO010000103.1:0-3913 GCA_964527505.1 uncultured Oscillospiraceae bacterium
CACTCCGCGACGGCTTCCACCTCGACCAGCGCGCCCTTGGGCAGCGCCGCAACGGCGACGCAGCTTCGCGCGGGTTTTTCGGTGAAATAGCGGGCGTAGACCTCGTTAAAGGCGGCAAAATTGCCCATATCGGTCAAGAAGCAGAGCGTTTTGACCGTGCGCGCGCAACCGCTTCCCGCAGCTTCGAGCACTGCCTGCAAGTTTTTCATGACCTGCTCGGTCTGGCCGACGATGTCCTGCGCGGCGATTTCGCCCGTGGCGGGGTCGATGGGGATCTGGCCGGACGTGTAAACCAGCGCGCCGACGCGCATGGCCTGACTGTACGGCCCGATGGCCGCAGGGGCGTTGGGGGTGAAAATTTTCTCCATGGGTAGTTCCTCCGTTATCTTTCGTGTTTCAGTGCGCTTTCGATGTAGCCCGGCACCTGCTGCGGGGCGATGTCCAGAACGGCGGCAAATTCGTCGTTGACCAGCCGTTCCGCGTCGCGCAAAAACTGCTCGTCGGTCGAGCGCAGACGCCTGCCGTTTTCGCGAAGCTCGCGGCGGTGCAGATAGATCGTGCGGATCATCCGCAGCAGCGCGCCGCGCTCGCCTTCGGCGATGACGCGCTGAAATTCCGCCTTGCGCAGATTGTTGTCCTCCTGCCAGACGGTCGGCTCGGCGGCAAGGCCGGCAATGAGCGCGTCGAGCTCCTCGCGGCTGAGCAGCGGGCGCATTTTTTGGCACAATTCGCCGTTGTCTGCGGGGACATAGACCGTCGCGGTGCCGCGCGTGAGCGGCTTGAGAATGTAGTATTCCCGACGGGTGCCGCCGACTTTCATCTTCTCGAGGCCCTCGATACGGCACACGCCCTGCGCGCCGTAGATGACCAGTTCTCCGATGCGAAGCATAGAATCCTCCTGCCTTTGCGGGCGCGGATGCGCCGATTTCTCTGATATTTTATCACATTTTTACAAAAAAGCCCATAGGCAAAGTTCACAAAATTTTGATTTTTCTCTGCGCGGCGACGCCTTGAGGCGTTTTTCCGCTTGTAAATCCGCAGGGCGCATATTATAATGGAGGAAAATTGAGACTTGTTTGGAAAGAGCAGGGGATTTTTTATGGCAACGCTTCAGCAGCTTTCGGCGCTTCTCGTGGCAGGGCGGCACGTTCACTTGGTCGGCATCGGCGGCGTTTCGATGCGCCCTCTGGCGCTGGTTCTGCGCGGGATGGGTCTGCGCGTGACGGGCTCGGATATGAACGCGTCGGTTTCGACAGATGAGCTCATCGCGCAGGGTATCGAAGTTCACATCGGCCACAGCGCGCAGAATATTATCGGTGCGGACTGCATCATCCGCACCGCCGCCGCGCACAACGACAATCCCGAAATTGCCGCCGCGCGCGCATCGGGCGTGCCCGTTTTCGAGCGGGCGCAGGCATGGGGGCTTCTCATGCGCGGGTATCAAAACGCCGTCTGCGTGGCGGGAACCCACGGAAAAACCACCACCACCTCCATGCTGACGCATATTTACATGGCGGCCGATCGCGACCCGACGGTGATGATCGGCGGCTTTCTGCCGCTGCTCGGCGCGGGGCATCGCGTGGGCAAGGGCGACACGATTTTGATGGAGAGCTGCGAATACTGCGACTCGTTCCTCAATTTTTTCCCGACCGTCGCGGTCATTACGAACATCGAAGCCGACCATTTAGACTATTTCAAGGACATCGACGCCATCAAGCGCTCCTTCCGCCGCTTTGCCTCGCTCGTGCCCGAAACGGGGCGCGTGATTGCCAACATGGATAACGAAAACACGCGCGAGGCCCTTGCGGGGCTGCGCGTGCTCGGTTTCGGTTTCTCGAAAGAATGCGATGTTCATCCCGAAAATCTCTCCGAAGATTTTCGCAGCTTCGATGTGGTCTGCTTCGGGCGGCGCTACTGCCACATTGACCTTGCCGTCTACGGAAAGCACAACGCAGCCAACGCCCTTGCCGCCGCTGCGGCGGCCTATGTCGGCGGCATCGACGGAGAAGCGGTTTCGCGCGGCTTGGCCGAGTTTACCGGCGCGGGGCGGCGCATGGAATTTAAGGGCGAATATCACGGCGCGAAACTATACGATGACTACTCCCACCATCCCGATGAGCTGCGCGCGCTCATCGACACCGTGAAAACGATGGGCTACCGCCGCATCGTTCTGGCCTTCCAGCCGCACACCTACACGCGCACGGCAAAGCTCTTCGACAGCTTCGTGCGCGAGCTGCGGCGGGTGGATGTGCCGGTGCTGGCCGAAATCTACGCCGCACGCGAGACGAATCTTCTGGGAATTTCTTCGCGCGACTTGGCAAAGGAGATTCCGGGCGCGCATTTCTTTGAAACGCTTCCGCAGATCACGCAGTTTTTGCGCGAAACGGCGCGCGAGGGAGATCTTGTCCTCACCGTCGGCGCGGGCGATATCTACAAAGCGGGCGAAGCGCTGCTGCAAGAGCGCTAAGCGTCCCTGCGCAGAAAGAGCGCAAAAAGCAGCAGAAGATAGGCGGCACCCAGCGCGCACAGAAGCACGGCGCGATTCGTCCCGCGCGAGAGAAGCTCGCTCAGCGCGCCGAGGTGCGGCAGAGAAAAGGCCGCCGTTCCGACGATGTTTTTTACATGGACAGAGAGTTCTCTGCCCGGGTCGCAATCGTCTGCGACGGTAATGTGCGCGTCGTCTGCCCGCCGAACGATGCGGCTGACGGCAAATTGCCGCTCGTCGAGCCGAAAAACGACGATTTGCCCCTCGCGCAGCGCCGCAGGCTCGACCCTGCGGACATACACCAGCGCGTCGCGCGCGATTTCGGGCGACATCCCGTCCCCCGAGACGCGGTAGCACGCAAAGCCCGCAAGGCGCAGCCCCATCGGCGCAAGCGCGACGGCAAGCAGCAGCGCGGGCAGAAACAGTCGCGTAAATCGGCGCGTTTTTGTCATCGGAATCCCCTCCACGCTGCATCGTACCACGCCGCGCGCACAAAACTCGTCGAAAACCGCAAAAGCGGAAGTGCACTTTGAAATGCACTTCCGCTTTTTTTCAAAAAATCACCCGTGCTCACCCATGCGAAATACAACGCCCTCGCGGGAAAGCTGCTCTTTGCGGAAGTCATACGCCTGCGTCACCGCTTCTTCAAACGCAAGCGCGTCCCGCGCGCCCATGCGGCGCAAAAGGTGCTTCGTAAACGGCGGGTTGAGTACCAGAAACGGCCCTAAAAGATAGGTAGCAAAGAGGTTTTTGTCGCAAAATCCCTCAACTTTTCCCACAAGGTCGTTGCCGAAGCCGCCGCGCACGCGCAGAAATTCGCCCGGAAACTGCCCGTGCAGAGACGAAAACTGCGACTTATAGCCGACGACCGTCATTTCTCCGTATTCGCCGAGGAACATCGAATTGTGCCGCCGCGTCATGTCGCGCCGCGAGGCAAAGGGGTACAGCCCGAGCATGGGAACGGTTTCTCCCGAAGCGTCCTCAATGCGCTCGCCGAGAAGCTCCACAGCGTTGCCCGTGACGAGCGTGGGCATCCCCTGCGCGATGCGCTCGCGCAGATTTTCGGCATAGGGGCGCAGGCGCTCGGCGGCAAGGCGCTGCGCCTGCTCGCTCATCGAGCCGATGTAGAGCAAATCGACCTTTTGCGTCACAAAACGCGGCTGTGCGCGGTTGTCCGTCTGCACGAACTGCGCCTCGGGCAGGCACGCCTGCAAATAGCGCACGTTCCCGCCGTCGCCGTAAAGGCGGCAAAGCTCGGGATAAAGCACCTCGATGGTCATGTTGCCCCCTCCCCTCTTTCTGCGCGGAGTTTCTGCTCGATCTCCGCGCGAATTTTTTCGGCTCTGGTAACAAAGGTCACGTCGTGCAAAACGAGAATCTGCGCCACGCCCTCGGTTTGCACATACTGCGTCAGCTTCATCGGGTCGC
>CAZGOO010000104.1:0-275 GCA_964527505.1 uncultured Oscillospiraceae bacterium
GTTCGGCCTTTCCGGCAAGAGCTTCATCCCCATGCTCATCGGCACGGGCTGCGGCATCCCGGGCATCATGGCCTCGCGAACGATTGAAAACGAGCGCGACCGCCGCATGACCGTTATGACCACCACGTTTATCCCCTGCGGCGCGAAAGTG
Source organism: uncultured Oscillospiraceae bacterium (assembly GCA_964527505.1). Taxonomy (GTDB): domain Bacteria; phylum Bacillota; class Clostridia; order Oscillospirales; family Oscillospiraceae; genus JAZOXB01. The sequence goes on from CAZGOO010000104.1 coordinate 152, forward strand.
CCGTTCATCTCGATGATTGCCGGCGCCCTCTTCGGCGGCAGCCCGTGGGTTTCGACCTCGGCATATTTCATCGGCATGGCCGCCATCATCGTTTCGGGCATCATGCTCAAAAAGACCACGATGT
>CAZGOO010000104.1:285-3906 GCA_964527505.1 uncultured Oscillospiraceae bacterium
GAAGCCCTTTGCGGGCGATCCTGCGCCCTTTGTTATGGAGCTTCCGGCTTACCACCTGCCGACTTTGGGCAACGTGCTTCGCTCCATGTGGGAGCGCGGCTGGAGCTTTATCAAAAAAGCGGGCACCATCATTCTGCTTTCCACCATCGTCGTGTGGTTCACCTCCTTCTTTGGGTTCACGAGCGAGGGCTTCCGTATGCTGGAGGAAAGCGAGCTTGACCAATCTCTGCTGGCCGCGCTCGGCGGCGCGATCGCATGGATTTTCAAGCCCCTCGGCTGGGGCAACTGGCAGGCCGCCGTTGCTTCCATCACCGGCCTCATCGCCAAGGAGAACATCGTCGGCACGATGAGCGTTCTCTACGGCGCGGGAGGGAATGTCTACGCCAACCTCGCCGCGGTGTTCGGCGGCGTGAGCGGCTACTCCTTCCTCGTGTTTAACCTCCTGTGCGCTCCGTGCTTTGCCGCCATCGGCGCGATTCGTCGCGAGATGAACAGCGCAAAGTGGACGTGGTTTGCCGTCGGCTATCAGTGCGTCTTTGCCTATGCCGTCGCGCTGATGGTCAACCAGTTCGGCCTCCTCTTTACGGGAAATGCGCAGTGGCTGGGCGTAATTGCCGCAGTCGCGGTGCTCGGCGGGATGCTGTATCTGCTCCTGCGGCCGTATAAGGAAGCAAAAAAGCTGACCGTGAAGGTTCGCTAAATTTAGAAAGGAGATCTGCATATGCTGCACTGGCTTGCGGAAAATTGGGTCACACTTGTTCTTGCAGCCGTTCTTGCCGGAATCGTTGCGGGCGTGGTGATAAAACTCGTGCGCGATAAGAAAAAAGGCAAAACCTCCTGCGGCTGCGGCTGCGCCAACTGCGCGATGGCAGGCTCCTGCCACGCAAAGAAACAATAGGCAGCTCTTTCGGGCGGTATCCGATTTATCGGGTGCCGCCCGAATTTTTTGTTCACGGAAAGTTTACGCTTCTTTCGCGCGCCGCGCCAAACGCGGGCGCGTTTTCTAAGATTCTTCAAAGATTCGGCGCGTATAATGCAGGGCAAAAGGAGGGATACCGTTTGCAATTCAGACATGAGGTGAAGCACGAACTGGCCGCTTCGGACTTGCCCCTTTTGCGCCGGCGGCTTCGCGCCGTGATGCAGCCGGACAGCCACGCCCCCGACGGGAAATACGAAATCCGCAGCCTGTATTTCGACACGCCGGACGACACCGCGCTGCGCGAAAAGCTGGACGGCGTCGGCATTCGCGAAAAATACCGCCTGCGGATGTACAATTTTGACCCGTCCGTCATTCATCTGGAGCGAAAATTCAAGCAGGGCGGGCTGGGCTGTAAGCAGGTTGCCGCGCTTTCGATTTCGCAGGTGCGCGCGCTTCTTGCGGGAGACGCGGCGTGGATGAAAGAAAGCGGGGAAGAGGTCGTGCGCGGGTTTTATGCGCGCTTTTGCCACGCGGGCCTGCGGCCGAAGGTGCTGGTGGACTACACGCGCGAGCCTTTCGTTTTCGCGGCGGGAAACGTCCGCGTGACGCTGGACTATGCCATCCGTACCGCGCTTTCCTGTACGGATTTTCTGAACCCCGACTGCGTGAGCATCCCCGTGGCGGATGAGCCCTGCATTTTGGAGGTCAAATGGGACAATTTCCTGCCCGACGTCGTTCGCGACGCCGTGCAGCTCGGCGAACGGCACGCGACGGCCTATTCCAAATACGCCGCGAGCCGAATGTACGATTAAAATTTTTTGATAAGGAGCCTTTCAAATGAGTTTCAGCGACATTTTCAAATCGGACTTTCTGGAAAACGTGACCTCGGTCGGCGTTTTCGACATGGTTTTGACCATCGTTTTATCCTTCTGCCTCGGCCTTTTCATCTTTCTGGTGTATAAAAAGACCTATCGCGGCGTGATGTATTCGGCGGGCTTCGGAACGAGCCTTGTGGCCTTGACGATGATCACCTCGACTTTGATTCTCGCAGTTACAAGTAATGTTGTTCTTTCGCTCGGCATGGTCGGCGCGCTTTCCATCGTCCGCTTCCGCACCGCCATCAAAGACCCGCTGGATATCGTGTTCCTCTTCTGGTCGATCGCGGCGGGCATCATCCTCGCTTCGGGCATGATTCCGCTGGCCGTCATTGCAAGCGTCTGCATCGGCATCATTCTTCTGGTATTCGTCAACAAAAAGTCCAATACCCGCCCGTATATGGTCGTTTTGCAGTGCGCCGACCACAATGCGGAGGTCAAGGCGATGAAAATTCTGGAGCAGAACGTGCTCAAGTCCGTCGTTAAGAGCAAGTCCGCCGCCAAGGGCGCGGTCGAATTGAACGTCGAAGTGCGCCTCAAGGAGGACAACACCGACTTTATCGGCGCGATTTCCGAGCTTGCGGGCGTCAAGAGCGCCGTCATCGTCTCCTACAACGGCGAATATATGGGGTAAAGTATGTCGGGAAGCAGGTATTTTGACCGCATCGCGGCGGGCGTGACCGCGCTGATGCTGCTTCTGACCGTTCTTTTTATGAACGGCGAAGCGCTCGGGCTGGAAATTTCCGAGCGCACGGCGCTCTACGCCGAGCGGCTCTTTGACACCGCGAAAGTTCACACCATCGACATTGTCATGGACGACTGGCAGGATTTTATCGACAACGCCACCAGCGAGGAATATTCCCTTGCCAATCTGGTCATCGACGGCGAAGCCTGCAAAAATGTGGGCATCCGCGCCAAGGGCAACACCTCACTGTCTACCGTCGCGAGCCTCGGCAGCGAGCGATACAGCTTCAAAATCGAGTTTGACCACTACGACAAAAGCAAAAGCTACTACGGCCTCGATAAGCTGAGCCTGAACAACCTCATTCAGGACGCGACCATGATGAAAGATTATCTCACTTACAGCCTGATGAACGCTTTCGGGGTCGATTCGTCTCTTTGCAGCTATGTGTATCTCACCGTCAACGGCGAGGACTGGGGACTGTATCTGGCCGTCGAGGGCGTAGAGGAAGCGTTCTTGGAGCGCAACTACGGCGCGGACTACGGCGAACTTTACAAGCCCGACAGCATGGATTTCGGCGGCGGGCGCGGAAACGGAAAAGATTTCCGCATGGACGACTTCGACTTCGGCGATTTTGATTTCGACTTTGACTTGGACAATCTGCCCGGCGGCATGGGCGAAATGCAAAAGCCGAGCGGCGGCATGGACTTTGGCGGCATGGGTTCTTCGGATGTGAAGCTGCAATACATCGACGACGCTTTTGACAGCTACTCCAACATCTGGGACAATGCCAAAACCGACATCACCTCCGCCGACAAGACCCGCCTGATTGCGTCCCTCAAAAAGCTGTCGGAAAATCAAGACATTGAATCCGTTGTGGATGTCGAGCAGGTGCTTCGCTACTTCGTGGTGCACAATTTTGTCTGCAACGGCGACAGTTACACGGGCTCCATGGTTCACAACTACTACCTCTACGAAAAAGACGGCAAGCTCGCCATGCTCCCGTGGGACTACAACCTCGCCTTCGGCACATTCCAAGAAAGTGACGCAAACAGCGTCGTCAACACCCCCATCGACGCGCCCGTCAGCGGCGGGTCGAGCGAAGACCGCCCGATGTGGAACTGGATTGTCGCCAATGAAGAATA
>CAZGOO010000105.1:0-3870 GCA_964527505.1 uncultured Oscillospiraceae bacterium
CGACCCGCCCGCGCTTTTGTATTATCGCGGCAGACTGCCCGATTTCGACGAGGAAGTTGCCGTCGCGGTGGTCGGCTCGCGCCGATGCAGCGCGTATGGCCTACTCAACGCGAAGCAGTTTTCGCGCATGATCGCAATGTCGGGCGGGCTGGTGCTCTCCGGCGGCGCGCGCGGCATCGACACGATGGCGCTGCGCGGAGCGCTCGATTCGGCCATGCCCGTCGTGTGCGTGTGCGGCTGCGGGCTGGACGTTTGCTATCCGAAAGAAAACCGCTATCTGTTCAACGAAATCACGCACCACGGCTGCATGATCAGCGAGTACCCGCCCGGTACGCCGCCGCTGCCCGCCAATTTCCCCGTGAGAAACCGCATTTTAAGCGGACTTTCCTTGGGCGTTTTGGTGGTCGAAGCGCCGGAAAAGAGCGGCGCGCTCATCACCGCCGAGCTTGCGCTCGAGCAGGGCAGGGATGTGTTTGCCATTCCGGGCAATGTGGGCGTGAAGCACTGCGAGGGCAGCAATCGCCTTTTGCGCGAGGGCGCGATTCTGGTGCAGGACGGGCAGGAAGTTCTGCGCGAATATGAGCGGCGTTTTCCGGACAGACTGACCGACGGGCGGCATAAAGAGGCGCTGTCGAATATCTACCGCGCGCGTTACGGCAAGGCGCAGCCGGTCTACTCGCCCATTTCTTTCGGGCAGTCGGAAAGCCTGCCGCCCGAGCCGCCCTCGGGCGCGGAAAAACCCAAAAAGCCCGCGCCGAAGCCGCCTGTGCAGCCAAAGCCGCCCGAACCACCCGAACCACCCGCCGCGCGGGAGCTTCCGAAGCTCACGGACGACGAACGGGCGGTCTACGACGCGCTCGGGAAGGAGCCGATGCTGCCGGATGAGCTGGTCGCGCGCTGCGCGCTTCCGGCAAGGCGCGTGGCAAGCGCGCTGACCCTTTTGCAAATCAAAGGTCTTGCGGCCAAGGCCGCGGGAAACCGATTCTATCAATCAAACTGACTACGGAGGTTCCCGAATGTCAAAAGGAACGAAGCTTGTGATCGTCGAGTCGCCCTCCAAGGCAAAGACGATCGGGAAATATCTCGGCGGGGATTATCGCGTCGAGGCGTGCATGGGACATCTGCGCGATCTGCCGAAGAGCACGATGGGCGTGGACTTTGAGCACGATTTTGAGCCGGAATATCGCCCCGTCCCGGGCAAGGAAAATATCATCGCCGCCTTAAAAAGCGCTGCGGACAAAGCGCCGCAGGTCTATCTTGCGACGGACCCCGACCGCGAGGGAGAGGCGATTTCGTGGCATCTGAAGGAGCTTCTGGAGCTTCCCGAGGAGAAAACGCAGCGCGTGACCTTTAACGAAATTACGAAAAAGGTCGTCACCGAGAGCATCGCCGCTCCGCGCGCGATTGACTACGATTTGGTAGACGCGCAGCAGGCGCGGCGCGTGCTCGACCGCATCGTCGGCTATCAGCTCAGCCCGCTTCTTTGGAAAAAGGTGCGCAGAGGGCTTTCGGCCGGACGCGTGCAGTCGGTCGCGACGCGGCTGGTCGTTGAGCGCGAGCGCGAAATCGAGGCGTTCGTGCCGAAAGAATACTGGACGCTGGAAGTGCTTCTTCGCTGCATGGAGAAAAACGGCGCGTTTCGCGCCCGCTACTTCGGTGACGGCAAAAAGCGCGAGCTGCACACGGAAGCGGAGGTCGATGAGATCCTGCGCGATATTTCCGGCGCGCAGTTTACGATTGCGGATATCAAGCGCAGCGAGAAAAAGCGCAGCCCCACGCCGCCTTTCATCACCTCCACCTTGCAGCAGGAGGCTTCGCGCAAGCTCAATATGACCCCGAAGCGCACGATGGCCATTGCCCAGCAGCTCTATGAGGGCGTGGACATCACCGGCGAGGGCACGGTCGGCCTCATCACCTATATGCGTACCGACTCCCTGCGCCTCTCCGAAGAAGCACTGGCGGCGGCAAAAGATTTCATCCTCTCGCGCTACGGCGCCGCCTACTATCCCGGCGCGCCGCGCCGCTTCCGCAAAAAAGAGGGCGCGCAGGACGCGCACGAGGCCATTCGCCCGAGCAATGTGGCGCTCGACCCCGAAGCCATCAAAGACGACCTCACGCGCGAGCAGTATCGCCTGTATAAGCTCATCTGGAGCCGCTTCGTCGCCTGCCAGATGGCCGACGCGCGCTACGACGCCGTGCAGATCGATGCCGCGTGCAAGGGGCATATCTTCCGCGCGAGCGACCAGATCATGACTTTCTCCGGCTTTACCGCCGTCTACGAAGAGGGAAAAGACGACGAAGCCGAGGAGCAGACTTCCCGTCTGCCGAATCTCGACGGCTCGGAGACGCTGCGCGCCGAAGACCCGAAAAAAGAGCAGCACTTCACCCAGCCGCCCGCGCGCTACACGGAGGCAACGCTTGTAAAAGCGATGGAAGAACTGGGCGTCGGACGCCCCTCGACCTACGCCGCCATCGTTTCCATCATTCAAGACCGCGAATATGTCAACAAAAAAGACAAGCGCCTTTCGCCCACGCCGCTCGGAAGCGTCGTGACAGACCTCATGATTGAGCATTTCAAGGACATCATCGACGTGGAATTTACCGCGCAGATGGAGCATCGGCTCGACGAGGTCGAGACGGGCGGTGTCAACTGGAAGCAGGTGCTTCGCGATTTCTACAAGGGCTTCCGCGGCGAAATGGAAGAGGCCGAACAGGCGCTCGACGGCGTGCGCGTCAAGGTGCCCGACGAGATTACCGACGAGGTCTGCGAGCTTTGCGGGCGGCAGATGGTCGTAAAATCCGGCCGTTTCGGAAAATTCCTCGCCTGCCCGGGCTATCCGGAGTGTAAAAACACGAAACCCATCGTGGAAAAAATGCCCGGCCGCTGCCCGAAGTGCGGCAGCACCATTCTCAGGCGCAAGTCGAAAAAGGGCTACACCTACTATGCCTGCGAGCGCGGCGCGGACTGCGGCTTTATGAGCTGGGACGTGCCGACGGAGAAGGACTGCCCCGTGTGCGGCATGACAATGTTCAAAAAAGCGGGACGCGGCGCGATGAAGCCCTTCTGCATCAACGAAACCTGTTCGGAATTTTTGCCTGAGGACAAGCGGGGCTATAAGCGCCGCGCGCCGAAAACCGAGGAAACGGCCGAATCTGTGGCAGAGCCGGGCGAGCCGCAGCCGGAAGAGAAGAAAGCGACAAAAAAGACGCGGAGTAAGAAACAATGAACGAAGTAAAAGTCATCGGCGCGGGCTTGGCGGGCTCGGAAGCGGCGTGGCAGCTTGCCGAGCGCGGCTTTGCCGTGCGGCTGTATGAAATGAAACCGCAGAAAATGTCCCCCGCGCACCATAGCGCGGACTTTGCCGAGCTGGTGTGCTCGAACTCCCTGCGCGGCGATCGGCTGGAAAACGCCGTGGGACTTCTCAAAGAGGAGCTTCGGCGCATGGGAAGCCTCATTCTTGCCTGCGCGGACGCGACGCGCGTGGAAGCGGGCGGCTGCCTTGCCGTTGACCGTTATGGTTTTTCCGCGCTGGTCACGGAAAAAATCAAAAATCACCCGAACATCACCGTCGAAAGCGGGGAAGTGACCGAAGTGCCGCAGGGCCCCGTCATCATCGCCACGGGCCCCCTGACCTCGGACGCAATGAGTGAAGCGATTGGTCGCTACTTCGGCAACGCCGAATATCTCCACTTTTTCGACGCCGCCGCGCCGCTCGTTACCTTCGATTCGATTGACATGACGAAAGCGTGGTTCGCCTCGCGCTACGACCGTGGCAGCGCAGATTATGTTAACTGCGCGATGGACAAAGAGGAATATCTCGCCTTTGTGCGCGAGCTGACGACCGCCGAAGAGGCGGAGGTACACGGCTT
>CAZGOO010000106.1:0-3862 GCA_964527505.1 uncultured Oscillospiraceae bacterium
GCCATCCGCAACCAGACGCGCAGCACGAGCGTCACGGCCTCGCGCGGCACGATCTACGACCGCAATATGAATGTTCTGGCCGCCTCGGAGAGCGTGGAAAATATTTTCCTCGACCCCTTGGAGCTGGACAGAAACTCCGACAAGGTGAGCCTCGACACCGTGGCAAACGGCCTTGCGCAGCTTCTGGATCTTGACGCCGACTGGATCAAAAAACAGGCCGCCGATACGAAAATGCGCTACAAGGTCATTAAGCGCCGCCAGAGCAAGGACGTTTGCGACGCGGTGCGCGAATTTATCAGCGAAAATAACATCGTCGGCGTGCATCTCGAGCCGGACTCCAAGCGCTACTATCCTTACAGTACCCTCGCCGCGCAGATTCTGGGCTTTACCAACACCGAAAACGTCGGCTCGGAGGGGCTGGAGTCTTACTACAATACCATCCTCTCCGGCAGAGCCGGTGCGGTCATTACCACCAAGGGCAACCACGAAACCGAGATGCTCTATTCCTATGAAAAATACTATGAAGCGAGCGACGGCGAGCAGCTGGTTCTGACCATCGACACGACCGTGCAGTATTACCTTGAGAAGCATATGCAGGACGCGGTTGACCGCTACGATGTGCTCAACGGCGCGTTCGGCATCGTCATGGATGTCAACACCGGCGAGATTCTCGCCATGGCGACTCTGGGCAATTACGACCCGAACAACTATCTGGAAATCACCGACGAAAAAACGCAGACGAAGCTCGAAGAGCTCTATGAAAAGCTGCAAACCTACCCGACCGATTCCGAAGAGCGCAAAGAAGCGCTCACGGCCTATAATAACGCCGTTGCCGCCGCGCGGCTCAAGCAGTGGCGCAACCGCTGCGTCTCCGACGGCTACGAGCCCGGCTCGACCTTTAAGATTCTTACCCTTGCCGCCGCGCTCGATTCCGGCGCGGTCAAGGAGACGGACGAATTTTACTGCGCGGGCAAGGAAAAAATCGAGGGACGCGAACAGGTGCTCAACTGCTGGAAGCACGTCGGCCACGGCACGCTTACCGCCGCGCAGGCGCTGATGAACTCCTGCAACCTCTGCTTTGCCCACATCGGCCTGAAAATGGGCGGCGGCACGCTCTATGACTACTGCCGCGCCTTCGGCCTCATCGAGCAGACGGGCGTTGACCTGCCGGGCGAGTCGGCGGGCGTGTTCCACACGCGCGACCGCCTTGCCGATACCTCGAAATACGGCACGAGCTACCTGACCTCCACCGCGTTTGGCCAGAGCATCAAGCCCACGCCCATTCAGATGGTGCGCGCGGTCGCGGCGGTCGTCAACGGCGGCTATCTTCTTGAGCCCTATGTCGTTTCGCAGGTGCTCGATGAAGAGGGAAATGTTCTTGAGGAAAATTCCCGCACGGTTTTGCGGCAGGTCATCTCCGAAGAGACTTCCGAAATCATGCGCCGGCTTATGGAAGCGACCGTCTCCGAGGGCACTTCCGGTAACGGCAAGGTCGTCGGCTACCGCGTCGGCGGCAAGACCGGAACGGCGGAAAAGCTCGACCAGCTCAACGCCGACGGCACCTACACGGACGATAAAATCACCTCGTTCATCGGCGTTGCGCCGATGGACGACCCGCAGTATATCATCCTCATCGCGCTCGATACGCCCAACCCCGAATCCGGCCGCTCCATTTCCGGCAGCACCATGGGCGCGCCGACCGTCGCGGCGGTGTTTGAGGACATTTTGCCCTATCTCGGCATCGAGCCGCAGTATTCCGACAAGGATATTTCCCGCGTCAATGTCTCCATGCCCGATGTGACGGGTCTGACGGAGGAAGAAGCGGCAAAGCTCCTGTCCGAGCGCAGTCTGGACTATAAAATCATCGGAAACGGCGACACCGTCATCGGCCAGATCCCCGCAGCGGGGCTTCAGCTCCCCGGCAAATCCACCGTGCTTCTCTATACGGACGACTCCATGCCGACCGACCTTGTGACGGTGCCGAATGTGATGGGCATGACCGTCGCGGAGGCGACAAAGGCGCTGAAAGACGCAGGGCTGTATTTGCAGGCGAGGGGAACGGACAAAACCTCGTGGCACGTGATCGTCACCGCACAGGACATCGAGGCCGGAAAGCAGGTTGCGCGCGGAACGACCGTGACCTTGCTCTTTGCCGACACCTCGGAAGTGGATTAGGAGAAGCATATGAAACTCGAAGAATTGCTGCGCGGCACCGAAGTGCTCGAAACGAACGCTTCGCCCGAGCTTGAAATCGCGCAGGTGCGCTATGATTCGCGTGCCGTGGGAAAAGGCGACCTTTTCGTTGCCGTGACGGGCTTCGCCGCAGACGGCCACCGCTTCATTCCGAGCGCGCTCGAGCGCGGCGCGGCAGCGGTACTCTGCGAGCGCAGACCCGAGGAGGATATCCCCTTTGTGCGTGTGCGCGATTCGCGCGCGGCGCTCTCGAAACTTGGTGTGAACCGCTTTGCAGACCCCTCGGCGGCGATGCAGGTGATCGGCGTGACGGGTACGAACGGAAAAACCACCGTCACATGGCTCGTCAAGGCACTTTTGGAAAAGGTAACGGGAAGCCTCGTCGGCCTTGTGGGAACGATTGAAAACCGCATCGGCGCGCTGCGGCTTCCTGCCGAGCACACCACGCCCGAAAGCTACGATTTGCAAGCACTTCTTGCCGAAATGCGCGACGCGGGCTGCAAATACGCCGTGATGGAGGTTTCTTCGCACGCGCTGGAGCTGCACCGCGTAGACGGCGTGCGCTTCGCCGTGGGCGCGTTTACGAATCTCACGGAAGACCATTTGGATTTCCACAAAACGATGGAAAACTACGCGGCCGCCAAGGCAAAGCTCTTTTCCCTCTGCCGCGAGGGCGTGTTCGATGCGGACGACGCCGCAGCAGGGCAGATGATGCGCGCGGCAAGCTGCATCTGTCACACGGTCGGAACGAAAGGTGCGCCCGAACTTCTGGCAAAAAACATCGCCCTTTTCCCCGACCGCACCGAAATGACCCTCTGCGAGGGCGAGAATTCCGTGCGCGTAAAAGTCGGCATTCCCGGGCGCTTCACGGTCGATAACGTCCTTGTTGCCGTCGGCATTGCCCGCAGGCTCGGCATTTCCCTGCAGGAGGCCGCGCAGGCGTTGCAGGGGGTGCAGGGCGTGAAAGGGCGCGTGGAAGTCGTACCGACGCCCGAAAAGCCCTACACCGTGCTCATTGATTATGCCCACACGCCCGACGCGCTGGAAAATGTTCTTCGCTCCGTGCGCGGCTTTACCAAAGGCCGAGTGCTTGTCCTTTTCGGCTGCGGCGGCGACCGCGACCGCCTCAAGCGCCCCTTGATGGGCAAAATCGCGGCGGACAATGCCGATCTTGTGATTGTCACTTCGGATAATCCCCGCACCGAGGTGCCGATGGACATCATCAATGACATTCTTGCCGGAATGACGGACACGAAAACGAAATTTGTCGTAGAAGAAAACCGCCGCAAGGCGATTCGCATCGCGCTTTCCTGTGCGAAAAAGGACGACATTCTCGTCCTTGCGGGCAAGGGACACGAAACCTATCAAATCATCGGCACGCAAAAGACGCATTTCGACGAGCGCGAGGAGGTTGCCGCCGCGCTTGCCGAGGGCCTTTGAAGAAACAAAAGAGATACGGGAGGATACGGTTTTTATGGATACACCGATTTGGATTCTGCTTTCCGTCGCGGGCGGATTCGTGCTTTCGCTGCTTCTGGGAAAATTTCTGATTCCCGCGCTGCGCGCGCTCAAGGCGGGGCAGTCCATCCGCGAAGTCGGCCCGAAGTGGCACAGCGGCAAGTCGGGAACGCCGACGATGGGCGGCCTGTGCTTCATCATCGCCTCGCTT
>CAZGOO010000107.1:0-3849 GCA_964527505.1 uncultured Oscillospiraceae bacterium
GCAAAAATCTTTCTGGACATTTCGGTTGGGGTGGGGTATAATGGAGGTGCGCGCGGCGCAAAAAGGAGGCGGCGTATGATTTCCCGCATTTTTAACCGTGAAACGCTTTTGTATCTGCTCTTCGGCGTTTTGACCACGCTGGTCAATTATCTCGTCTTTTTCTCTCTGGGGCTGCTCGAAGTGTCGGCGGTCGCGGCCAACGCGGCGGCCTTTGCCGTGTCGGTCATTTTTGCCTATGTGGTCAATAAGTGCTTCGTGTTCGAGAGCAAAAGCTGGGCGATGCCGATTTTGTGGCGGGAGATTTTGTCGTTTCTCGCGGCGCGGGTCTTTTCCTTTGCCATCGAGGAGGCGGGACTGTTCGTTTGCGACAATCTGCTCGGGCTCGGGCAATACGAAATTCTCTCCCTTTTCGGGCTGCGCCTTGACGGCGTGGGGCTCTCGAAAATTCTGCTTTCGGTCATCGTTGTCATTTTGAACTTTTTCTTCTGCAAATGGGTGACCTTCCGAAAAAAATAAATCCGTAACGGGAAAGTGTGCGGCGCTTCGGAAGGACCGAGGCGCCGCGCAAAAGTTACATGGAGCAGTTTTTGAGCTTCTGCGCCGCTTCGGCGGCGCTCTGTTCGAGCGCATCGGCGGCTTTTTGCGCCGTTTTGCGCACCTGCGACTGCTCCGGCAGCATCAGTGCCGCCATGCCGCCTGCGAGCATTCCGAGGCCGAGCCCGCACACAAAGGTTTTCATCTGCATTTTTTCGCCCCCTTTCGCAGCTATTTTTCCCGACGGGCGCGAAAAAAATCAAAATCATCTTTCCGCGCGGCGCAATTTGTGCTATACTGTTGCGTGAAGGAAAAAGGAGGCGCTTTGAATGTCGATTGACGCGTTACAGGAAAAAATTCGCAAGCTCAAATGCCCCGTCATGGTGGGGCTTGACCCGTATCTGCCGAATCTGCCGCAGCACATCGTGCGCGATGCGCTCGAAGAACACGGGCAGACGCCCGAGGGCGCGGCGGCGGCCTATTTCCGCTTCTGCGCGGAGCTCGTGGACGCTTTGTGCGGGCGCGTGCCCGCCGTGAAGATCCAAAGTGCCTGTTTTGAGGCGCTCGGCGCGCCGGGTTTGCAGAAGATGCAGGATTTGACGCGCTACGCCGCCGAGCGCGGGCTGTATGTGCTCCTCGATTCCATGCGCGGCGACGTGGGCAATATTGCCGAAATTTACGCGCAGGCGATGTTCGGCGAAGTGCCCATCGGCGAAACGCGCCATCGGCTCTACGCCTGCGACGCCGTGACCGTCAACGGCTACCTCGGCTTTGACGGCGTGAAGCCCTTTTTGCCTTACTGCAAGCAGGGAAAAGACCTCTTTCTGCTGCTGAAAACCTCCAACCGCTCGGCGCGCGAGGTGCAGGATCTGCTCTCGGGCGACCGCGTGGTCTACACCGCGATGGCCGACCTTGCCATGCGCTGGAGCACGGGCCTTTTCGGCGAAAACGGCTACTCCGCCATCGGCGCGGTGGTCGGAGCGACCTACCCAGAGACACTGCAACTGCTGCGGGAGAAATACGACCGCCTGTTTTTCCTCGTGCCCGGCTACGGCGCGCAGGGCGGCACGGCGAAAAACGCCCGCTTCGCCTTTGACCGCTTCGGCCACGGCGCCATCGTCACCGCCTCGCGCAGCATCGTCGGCGCGTGGCAGAAAACGGGCTCGGACGGCGCGGATTACTGCGACTGCGCCGTCGCGGCGGTCGAAAAAATGAAGAAGGAGATCGAACGATTCGTAACGATTCTATGACAGAGATATACTTAATTCGCCACGCGGAGGCCGAGGGAAACCTCTTTCGCCGCTTGCAGGGGCGATACGACGCCAACATCACGCCGCTCGGCATGAAGCAGATTCGCGCGCTGCGCGAGCGCTTTTGCGAAATTCCCGTCGATGCGGTCTACTCAAGCACGCTCAGCCGCGCGAAAACCACCGCGCAGGCGCTCTATGTGCCGAAACATCTGCCGCTGCACACCGACGCGCGCTTTTGCGAGATCTGCGCGGGCGTGTGGGAAGACCACAGCTACGGCGATTTGGAGCAGCTCGATGCGCAGAGTGTGCGCGATTTCATGCAGAAGCCGAAACTCTGGCGCGTTGAGGGAAGCGAGCCTTTCGAGGTCTACACGGGGCGTTTTCTTGCCGCGCTCGACGAACTTGCGCGCGCGCATGAGGGGCAGACGGTCGCCGTCGTTTCGCATGGAATGGTGCTCTCGGGCGTGCTTCTGCGCCTGTTTTTCCCCGAACTGGAGCACTCCGACCACCCGGAAAACACCGCCGTGGCGCATCTCTTTTACGAAAACGGCGCCTACCGCCTCGATTACATGAGCGACGACTCCCATCTGCCGCGCGAGCTGACCCGTCTCGGGCGCAAAAGCCGCCCCTGTCCCACGGGTAGCGGCAATCTGCATTTTACAGACGGCGGCGCGGGCAGACGGTTGGCGTTTTACGGCGAGGAAGAGGTCGGCGCGGCAGAATACGCCGTCTGCGGCGAGGAAGCCGTTTTGAAATCCATCTTCCTGAAAGAACATTTCCGCGGCTACGGCCTCGGCGCGCAGCTCTGCGGCGAAGCGGTCTGCCGGGCAAGAAACGCCGGCGCAAAGCGCCTGACGCTCGGCGCGCCCGCGGGCGATGCGGCGGGGTTTTTCGCGCGCGTCGGTTTTGACGAAAGCGGCAGCTTGAACCTTGTGCCGCGTATCATACCGATTTGATTGCAACCCCTTCGCATAGCGCGGAGGGGTTGTCATACTTTTCCCCTGCGGCGCATAAGCTCTCACACGAGAAACCGCAAAGGGGAGGCAACGCTATGAGTCAAATCTATGCCGATATCGCCCGCCGAACGGGCGGCGACATCTATATCGGAGTGGTCGGGCCGGTGCGCACGGGCAAATCCACCTTTATCAAGCGCATGATGGAGCAGCTCGTGATTCCGAACATCGACGACGAATATCAGCGCGAGCGCGCAAAGGACGAATTGCCGCAAAGCGGCTCGGGCAAAACCATCATGACCGCCGAGCCGAAGTTCATTCCCGAAGAGGCCGTCACCATTCGCCCCGAGGCGAATACGACGCTCTCGGTGCGCATGATCGATTCGGTGGGCTACTTAATTCCGGGCGCGATCGGCGCGACGGAAAACGGCGCCGTGCGCATGGTCACAACGCCGTGGGCGGAGCACGAAATTCCGCTGGCCGACGCCGCCGAACTCGGCACGAAAAAGGTGATGCAGGAGCACAGCACCGTCGGTATCGTCCTAACCACCGACGGCACGGTCACGGATATCGCCCGCGCGGACTATGCCGAGGCCGAAGCGCGCGCCATCGAGGATATGAAAGCGACGGGAAAGCCCTTTCTCGTCGTGGTCAATTCCCGCGCGCCGAGCGGCAGCGAAGCGCAGGCGCTTGTGCAGTATTTGCAGGAAACTTACGGCGTGGAGGCCGTGGCGGCGGACTGTCAGGCGCTCGAGCAGAGCGAGCTCTGCGCGCTTTTGACGAGGCTTTTGTATGCGTTTCCGCTGCGCGAATTGCGCGTGTTTCTGCCGGCGTGGGTGCAGGCGCTTGCGCCGGAGCATCCGCTCAAGGCCGCGCTCTACGGCGCCATGCGCGAGCAGGCGGAGCAGATCTCGCGCCTTGCCGAAACGGAGGACGCCATCGCCCGCATCTGCCGCCTCGAGCAGGTCAGCGGCTACCGCGTGGAGCGCATCGACCTCGGCAGCGGCACGGTCGAATGCGAGTTAGAGCTCAACGACGGCCTGTTTTATCGCATTTTGGGGCAGAACACGGGCTTTGAAATTGAAAACGACGGCCAGCTTCTGCGCCTTTTG
>CAZGOO010000108.1:0-3836 GCA_964527505.1 uncultured Oscillospiraceae bacterium
CTGCGGCAAGCCCGATTGCCCCGGCGGCTGCGAAGCCGCCCGCTATATGGAGATCTGGAACACTGTCTTCTCCCAGTTTGACAACGACGGCCACGGCAACTATTCCGACCTTGCGCAGAAAAATATCGACACGGGCATGGGCCTTGAGCGTCTGGCCGTGGCCTGTCAGGATGTCGATTCACTCTTCGACGTGGACACGGTGATGAACATCACCCGAAAAGTAACCGAAATTACCGGTGCAAGCTACGGCATGAGCAGGGAAAAAGACGTCTCCCTGCGCGTGATTACCGACCACATCCGCGCCTCCGTCTTTATGATTGCAGACGGCGTTCTGCCCTCGAACGAGGGTCGCGGCTATGTCCTGCGCAGACTTCTGCGCCGCGCCGCGCGTCACGGGAAACTGCTCGGCGTGAACCGCCCGTTTTTGTGCGAAGTGGCCGAGACGGTCATCGGCGAAAACGAGGGGCACTATCCTTATCTTCGCGAGCGCGCGGAGTATATCACCCGCGTCGTGCGCGTAGAAGAAGAGAATTTCGCCAAAACGATCGACGGCGGTATGCGCATCTTCTCGGAGATGCTCGAAGCGCACCGCCGGCGCGCCGAGGCGGTTTTCTCCGGCGCGGACGCCTTTAAGCTCTACGACACCTACGGTTTCCCCATCGACCTGACGGCGGAGATGGCCTCCGAGCAGAAGATGACGGTCGATGCGGAAGCGTTCCAAAAATTCATGCAGGAGCAGAAGCTCCGCGCGCGCGAGGCGCGCAAGGCGCTCGGCGACCTCGGCTGGGCGGGCATCGACTTCGGGCAGGAGATCCCCGCAACGGTCTTTACCGGCTACGAAGCGCTCGAAGGCGAGGGCAAGCTCCTTGCCATCGTCGCAGATGAGGAAATGCGCGACGAAATTGCCGAGGGTACGGAAGCCATTCTCGTGCTCGACCGCACGCCGTTCTATGCGGAAATGGGCGGTCAGGTCGCGGACTTCGGCGTTTTGGAAACGCCGCGCGGCAAATTCACCGTCACCGATGTTCAGAAGAACAAGGGCGGTAAGTTCATGCACTACGGCCGCGTGGAAGCGGGCGTCCTTTCCGTCGGCGATGCGGTACACGCCCGCGTGGATGCCGAGCGCCGCAAGGCCATCTGCCGCGCGCACACGGCCACGCATCTTTTGCAAAGCGCACTGGTGAGCGTTCTCGGCGAGCACTGCCATCAGGCGGGCTCTCTGGTCGAGCCCGACCATCTGCGCTTCGACTTCACGCATTTCTCCGCCGTCACGCCCGAGGAGCTGGCGCGCGTTTCCGCGAAGGTCATGGATATGATCCTCGAGGGCGAAGCCGTCGAGACGATGGAGCTGCCCATCGAGGAGGCCAAAAAGCTCGGCGCGACCGCGCTCTTCGGCGAAAAATACGGCGAGACCGTCCGCGTGGTCAAAATGGGCGAAGATTCGCTCGAATTCTGCGGCGGCACACACCTCGACAACACCGCAAAAGTCTGCGCGCTGCGCATCTATTCCGAGGCTTCCGTTGCCTCCGGCGTGCGCCGCATCGAGGCCATCACGGGCAGACGCGTGCTCGAGCAGGCCGACCAGTTCAACCGCGCGCTCGTAAATGTTGCCGACGAACTGAAAACCAACCCCAAGGAGCTGATCTCTCGCGCGCGCGGCATCATGCTCGAGCTGCGCGAAATGAAGCAGAACCTCGAAAAAATGAAAGACCGCCTCTTCTCGGGCGAAATCGACCGCGTGCTCTTCTCGGCGCGTGTGGTGGAGGGACTGAAAGTGTTCTCCCTGCACTGCGGCGAGCGCGAAGCAAACGATTTGCGCAAGATGGGCGACACCATCCGCGACCGCGCGCCGAACGCCGTGGCGGTGCTGGCGGCCACGCAGGGCGAAAAAATCAGCATTCTCGCCGTCTGCGGCAAAAACGCCGTGGCGCGCGGCATTCAGGCGGGCAAGCTCGTCAAGGAGGTCTGCGCGGCCTGCGGCGGCTCCGGCGGCGGCAAGCCCGATTCCGCCATGGGCGGCGGCAAGGACGCGACAAAGCTCGATAACGCCCTTGCGCTCGTGGACGATTTCGTGATCAACAATCTGAAAAAGGAGAGCTGAACCATGAACGACTGCATTTTCTGCAAAATACTCGCGGGGGAGATCCCCTCGAAGAAGCTCTATGAGGACGAACTGTGCCTTGCGTTTTACGACATCGCGCCCATGGCGCCGAAGCACTTTTTAGTGATTCCGAAGCAGCACATCTCCGGCGCGTCGGAAATTTCCCCCGAAAACGCCGCGCTCGTCGGCCACATCTTCTGCGTGATTGCAAAGCTGACCGCGCAGGAGGGCTTTGACGGCGGCTACCGCGTTGTAACGAACTGCGGCGCGGACGCAGGACAGACCGTGCCGCATCTGCACTTCCATGTGCTCGGCGGCAAGACGCTCGGAAAATTCGACTGACCAGAAACGCATCCGAACGGAGGCGAGGCGATGCGCAAACTCGCGATTTTCGCTTTGAGTTTCACCGCGGCGGTGGCGGCCATGATATGGTTGCCCTCGCCGCTATGCCTCGTTGCGCCGACTGCCGCGCTGCTGGCTTTCGCCGCGTCGTTTTTTCGGAAGAAGCGGCGCACGGTGCGCATTTTGGCGCTCGGCCTTGCGTTCGGATTTTTCTACATGGCGGGATATTCCGCTTTGATTGTTCGCCCCGCCGAGGCGCTTTGCGGCGAGAATGTTTCCTGTGAGGTGTGCGTGGAAAGTTTTCCCGAGGCCGATTCGGGACGGGTAAAAGTGGACGCTCGCATCGAGGGGCATTCGGCGCTTTTGACGCTTTACGGCGACTCGTGGGAAAATTTGCGCCCCGGCGATGTGTTGCAGGGCGAATTTCGCATCCGCGCGCCCGAGGACGATTCCTATGGGCGCTATCTTCGCGCGAGCGGCTATGCCTTAAATCTCTATGCCGCAGGGGAGCTTCGGGTGTTGGAATCGGCAGACCTTTCCCTGCGCCACGCGCCGGCCTATTGCGCAAATGCACTCGGAGAAACGCTGGATAAAATTTTCCCCGAAGATGTCGCGCCCTTTCTGCGCGCGTTTCTGCTCGGCGACCGCACGCAAATTTCCGACGAAACGACCGCCGCGCTGCGCGATTCGGGCGTGGTACACATCATCTCCGTCTCCGGCGCGCACGTTTCCATGCTTTCGGCGCTCGTTTTGTGGCTGTGCCTGCGCAGGCGGCGCGTAGCGGCCGTCGTGTCGGTCGCGGTGTGCCTCTTTTTCACCGCGCTCGTGGGCTTTCCGCCCTCGGCCGTGCGCGCAACTTTGATGATTACCGTAACGCTTTTGGCACCGATTTTCGGGCGCGAGCAGGATTTGCCGACGACGATATGTTTCGCGCTTTTCGTGCAGCTCTTGTGCAACCCTTTCGCGCTGGCAAGCCTCAGCTTGCAGCTTTCCTATGCCGCCGTGGCGGGAATCGCCGCCTACGCGCAGCCGATTTATCGGCGTATGACCGCGCGCGTTCCGAACCACCCGAAAACGCGCGCCTCGCGCCTTTTGTGCCGCATTCTCCGCGCGGCTGCGGCGGCTTTGAGCCTGACCCTTTCGGCCAATGTGTTTACAGGCGCGATCTGCGCGCTGAATTTCCGCTCTTTCAGCCTCATTTCGCCCCTGACGAATCTTCTGACGATGCCCCTGTTTTCTCTGGCGTTTCCTTTTGGAGTCCTCACGCTTCTTTGCGGCCTCGTGTTTCCGACACTCGCGCGCTTTTTCGGGCAGGGCGTGGCGATTCTTATCCGCCTTGCACTGGCGATTGCGGAAAAACTGTCGCAGCTTTCCTTTGCAGCGCTGCCCCTGA
>CAZGOO010000109.1:0-3799 GCA_964527505.1 uncultured Oscillospiraceae bacterium
TGATGTACGGCAACCCCGAGACGACCACGGGCGGCAACGCCCTGAAATTCTACGCCTCCGTGCGTCTGGACGTGCGCAAGGTCGAAGCCATCAAAGACGGCAGCGAGGTCGTCGGCAACCGCACGCGCGTGAAAGTCATTAAAAACAAGGTCGCGCCCCCGTTCCGCGAGGCGATTTTCGACATTATGTACGGCGAGGGCATCTCCAAATACGGCGAGCTTCTGGACATCGCCGTGAATATGGAGCTCGTCAACAAGAGCGGTAGCTGGTTCTCCATCGGCGAAGAGCGCATCGGGCAGGGCAGAGACAATGCCAAGCAGTATCTCATCGACCACCCCGAAATTTCCGAGGAGCTGGAGGCCAAGGTGCGCGCGCACCTGAGCGAACTGGCAAACGCCCGCTCGGCCAAAGCGGCCAAGCCCGCGGCAAAGCCCGTAGACATCTCCGCAGACGATTTCGATGCGGATTGAGTCTGTCGAGCCGACGCGCTCGCCTCTGGGGAAGCTCCGGCTGCGCTTTGAGGGCGGAAAGACGATGCTCGTCTTTCCGGCGGTGATTGCCGAGCTTTGCCTGACGGTCGGAACGGACGTTCCCGAGGCCGCCATGCGGCAAATCGAGGCGCAAAACGCCGCCGCGTCGGCGAAAAACCGCGCCGTGCGCATTTTGGCGGCGACGCCCGTGTCCCGCGCGGAGTTGGAGCACCGCCTCGTGCAAAAGGGCGAAAGCGAAGAGGACGCCGCGCAGGCGACCGAATGGCTCGATTCCATGCACCTGCTTGACGACGCGGCGCTTGCCGCGCAGATCGTGCGCACGGCGGCCGCCAAGGGTTACGGCGCGGCGCGCGCGAAGCAGATGCTCTATGAAAAGCGCATCCCGCGCGAACTCTGGGACGATGCGCTTGCCAAGATGCCGCAGACGGCGGATGCAATCGACGAATTTTTACAAAAACGCTTTCGGGGAACGACCCCCGACCGCGCCGAAATGAAGCGCGCATCCGACGCGCTTTTGCGGCGGGGACATCGCTGGCAGGACATTCGCGACGCACTTTCGCGCTATGCCCCGCTCGAAGAATGACAGGAAAGAAGGTACGCTTATGACAAAGCGCGTGGGAATGATCAGCCTCGGCTGTGCGAAAAATCAGGTCAATGCCGAGCAGATGCTCTATCTTCTGCGCGAAGCGGGGTATGAAATCCTGCCGAGCGCCGAGGGCGCGGATGTGGTCATTATCAACACCTGCGGCTTCATCGATTCGGCAAAAAGCGAGGCAATCGACAATATTCTGGCCATGGCCGCGCTGAAAGAGGCGGGGCAGGTCGGCAAAATTCTGGTTACGGGCTGCCTCTCGCAGCGCTATCAGGGCGAAATTTTGCAGGAGCTTCCGGAAGTGGACGGCGTGCTCGGCACGGGTAGCTACGGGCAAATCGTCCCCGCCGTCGAGCGGCTGCTTGCGGGGCAGGAAGTTTCGGAATTCGGCGACATCAACGCGCCCATCGACGAAGTAGACCGCGTTTTGACCACGCCCGAGCACTATGCCTACTTAAAAATCGCCGAGGGCTGCGACAACCGCTGCGCCTACTGCGTGATTCCCTCGCTTCGCGGGCGCTACCGCAGCCGCACGATGGAAGACTGCCTCTATGAAGCCCGCCGACTGGCCGACGACGGCGTAAAGGAGCTCATCGTCGTTGCGCAGGATACCAGCCGCTACGGTGTGGACCTCTACCACAAGCGCCGTCTGGCCGAGCTTCTGCGCGAACTGTGCAAAATCGAGGGCTTCCACTGGATTCGCGTACACTATCTTTACCCCGACGAAATCACGCAGGAGCTCATCGATGTGATTGCCTCCGAGCCGAAAATCGTCAAATATCTCGACATTCCCATCCAGCACGTCAACGAGGCGATTCTAAAGCGCATGAACCGCCGCGGCACGCGGCAGGAGCTCGACGCGCTCTTTGCCAAGCTGCGCCGCGAGATTCCCGGGCTTGTGCTGCGCACGAGCATCATCGCGGGTCTGCCCGGCGAGGGCGAAGAAGAGTTTGAAGAGCTTTGCAACTGGCTGCGCGCGCAGAAATTAGAGCGCGCGGGCGCCTTTGCGTTCTCGCCCGAAGAGGGCACGCCCGCAGCGCAGATGGAGCACCCCGACGAAGAAGTTGCGCAGCGCCGCGCGGAAATTCTCTCCGAGCTTCAGTCCGATGTGATGGATGCGTATAACGCCTCCCGCTTCGGGCAGGATATGGAAGTCCTGTGCGAGGGCTACGACGACGAAACGGAGCGCTATTTCGGCCGAACTTATGCTGATTCGCCCGATATCGACGGCAGAGTGCTCTTTACGAGCGCGCGCGGCGCGCGCGTAGGCAATTTTGTCACCGTACACATTGACGGCGCGCAGGAGGGCGACCTTGTCGGCCGGGAGGTGGAAGAATGACCACCGCCACAAAAATTACCTTGGTGCGGCTGCTTCTCATCCCCGCCTTTATGGTGCTCATGCAGCTTGGGCTAACCTACGCGTGGGCGCAGTATGCGGCTTTGGCCGTGTTCATCCTTGCAAGCGTTTCGGATTATCTCGACGGGCACATCGCAAGGCGCTATCATCAGGTCACGACTATGGGCAAATTCCTCGACCCGCTGGCAGACAAGCTGCTCGTCCTTTCGGCAATGGTGATGTTCTGCAAATGGGGCGCGTTTCCCGCGTGGGCGCTGATGCTGGTTTTGACGCGCGAATTTGCCGTGACGGGGCTGCGCCTGATTGCCGTCGGGCAGGGCTCGGTGATTGCCGCAGGCTTCTCGGGCAAGGTCAAAACCGCCTCGACCATGGTGGGGCTGTGCTTTATGATTGTGTTCTGGCGGGGCTGGTGCTTCAGCGAAATTCTCAATTGGGTCGTCATTGCGGTCATCGTTCTGACCACCCTCTACTCCGGCACGGAGTATTTTATCAAAAATCGCGCCTGCCTGCTTGACAGAACGCAGGGCGAATGATACGATAAGCAAAATATGCGCGATGAGCGGGAAGAGTACCGCCCAAAGCCACGCAGCAGAGAGCGACCGCCACGGCTGAAAGCGGACGCGGCGCGGCAGGGCGGGAACGTGCGCCCGGGAGCGCGAGGGGAAACCCCGTTTGCCGCGTCAAGGCAAAAGCGAGAAATCAGAGTGGAACCGCGGCTACGCCGCCTCTGGAGCCTTTTTCCGGAGGCGGCTTTTTGCGTGATTGAACGAAAAGGAGAAAAAATTATGTATCTTTACAATTCCCTGAGCCACAAAAAGGAGCTGTTTGTGCCGAACGACGCGCAGCTTGTGAAAATGTATACCTGCGGCCCGACGGTGTATCACTACGCGCACATCGGCAACCTGCGCAGCTATATCATGGAGGACGTGCTGGAAAAGGCCATCCGCTACCTCGGCTACCCCGTCAAGCGCGTGATGAACATCACCGACGTCGGCCATCTGGCCTCCGACGCCGACACGGGCGAGGACAAAATGCTCAAAGGCGCGCGCCGCGAGCACAAGACCGTCCTTGAGATTGCAAAATTCTACACCGACGCGTTCTTTGCCGACTGCGACAAGCTGCATATCAAGCGCCCCGAGGTCGTCGAGCCGGCGACAAACTGCATCGGCGACTTTATCCGCATGATTGAAACGCTTCTGGAAAAGGGCTATGCCTACCTTGCCGGAGGCAACGTCTACTTCGACACTTCGAAGCTCGCGCAGTATTATGTGTTCAACGACCACGACGAAGAGGATCTCGCCGTCGGCGTGCGCGAGGGCGTGGAGGAGGACACCAACAAGCGCAACAAAAACGACTTCG
>CAZGOO010000110.1:0-3753 GCA_964527505.1 uncultured Oscillospiraceae bacterium
CGGCCCGCGAACCGGAGAAAAGGTCAGATTCAAAACGGAAAGTTCCAATTCTCGCGCAAGCGCAAGGAAATTTTCGAGCACTTCTTCGTGAACTTTCGGATCGCGCACAACGCCTTTTTTTCCCACCTTTTCCTTGCCCGCTTCAAACTGCGGCTTGATGAGGCAAACCACCTGCCCCGTAGGCTTGAGCAGCGCGCGTATGGCGGGAAGCACAATGCGAAGCGAGATAAACGACACATCGATGACCGAAAGGTCAAGAGGCTCTCCGAGCTGCTCGGGCGTGACATAGCGGATGTTTGTGCGCTCCATGCAAACCACGCGCGGGTCAGTGCGGATGGACCAGGCAAGCTGGCCATAGCCGACGTCGATGGCAAAGACCTTTGCCGCGCCGTTTTGCAGCAGGCAGTCGGTAAAGCCGCCCGTGGACGCGCCGGAGTCGCTGCAAACGAAGCCCGTCGGGTCGATGCCGAAGTCGCGCAGCGCCTTTTCCAATTTCAGGCCGCCGCGGCTGACATAACGGCTGCCGCCGCGCAGCTCGATTTGCACGGTTTCTTCAAAGGTCGTGCCCGCTTTGTCGCATTTTTGCCCGTTGACATAGACCTCGCCGCTCATAATGAGCGCCTGCGCGCGGCTGCGCGAATCGCAAAGGCCGCGCTGCGTCATTAAAATGTCAAGTCGTTCTTTCGTTTTCATCTGCGCACACCTCCCGTGCCGCCCGCGCAAGCGAAGCGGCGTCCAGTCCGGTCAATCGGTAAAGTTCCCGCACGGAGCCGTGCGTCACGAAGCCGCCGCCGAGATTGCAAAGCCGCGCGCGGCAGTGCGTATCGTTCAGCGCCGCAAGAAGCGCCTCTCCCACGCAGCCGACGCTCGCCGTCTCCTCCGCCACAAGCAGCCGCCCCGTCTTTTTTACCGAAGCCAGAACGGGCGCAAGGGGCAAGGGCTGAATGCAGTCTAATTTCAAAACCTCGGCGGAGATTTTCTGCGCGCCGAGCAGCTCGGCGGCGGCAAGCAGCTCGTTCATTAGGGTGCCGTAGCCGACGAGCGTAATGTCGCTTCCCTCGCGCAGGACGGGCGAAGCGGAAATTTCGCGATACGCGCCCTGCGCGCCGCGCGGATAGCGCACGGCAACGGGGCCGTCCGTTTCAAAAATCGCTTTTCGGAGCATATCGCGCAGCTCCGCGTCGTTCGCGGGGCAGAAAATGCGCAGATTCGGCACGGAGCGCAAGAAGCCGACGTCAAACACGCCGTGATGCGTCCTGCCGTCCTCGCCGACGAGCCCCGCGCGGTCTACGGCAAAGACGGTGTGCAGGTTCAGCATTGCCGTATCCTGCAAAATCATGTCGTAAGCGCGCTGCAAAAAGGTGGAATAGATTGCAACGACGGGGATCATCCCCTGCTTTGCAAGGCCGCCCGCCATGGCCACGGCGTGCCCCTCGGCGATGCCCACGTCGAAAAATCGCTCGGGAAAACGCGCGGCAAAGTCGCTCAGGCCCGTCCCTGCGGGCATTGCGGCGGTCACGGCGCAAACGCGCGGCTCGTTTTCCGCGATTTCGCACAGCTCGCTTCCGAACACCGCCGAAAAACTCCGCGCGGAGGCGGCGCTCGGCGCGCCCGTGGCGGGGTCGAATTTCCCGATGCCGTGGAAAACGTCGGGGTTTTCCTCCGCAGGGCGATAGCCCTTGCCTTTTTTCGTAATCACGTGCAGCAAAACCGGCCGCTCGCAGTCGCGCACAAGGCGCAGCATATATTCGAGCTTTTCCAAATCGTGCCCGTCGATGGGGCCGTAGTATTCAAAGCCCATTTCGTCGAAGAGCGTGTGGTTGAGCACGCGCCGCTTGATGGTTTCTTTGAGACGATGGGTAAAGCGGTAAATCGCCTTGCCGCCCGGCAGCGCGTTTGTCACCGTGCGGTAGACCCGCTTGAGCCGAAAATAGCCCGGCCGCGTGCGCAGCGCGCGCAGGTGGCTTGCCACGCCGCCGACATTCGGGCAGATGGACATCCCGTTGTCGTTGAGAATGACGATGAGCGGCTCGTTGCTCTCGCCGGCGTCGTTCATCGCTTCATAGGCCGTGCCGCCGGTCATGGCGCCGTCGCCCATGAGGGCGATGACATTATAATGTTCTTTTTGCAGCGTGCGGGCGCGCGCCATGCCGAGCGCGGTGGACACGGCCGTCGATGCGTGCCCCGCCACGAACGCGTCGGCCTCGCTCTCTTCGGGATTCGGAAAGCCCGAAAGCCCGCCGAAGCGGCGCAAGGTGGAAAAT
Organism: uncultured Oscillospiraceae bacterium; assembly: GCA_964527505.1. Lineage (GTDB taxonomy): Bacteria > Bacillota > Clostridia > Oscillospirales > Oscillospiraceae > JAZOXB01. Next base: position 2,265 of record CAZGOO010000110.1, read on the forward strand.
TCGTCCCGCCGCCCCGTCAGGAGCTTATGCACATAGGACTGATGCCCCACGTCGAACACCAGTCGGTCGGTTTTCGTATCGAATACGCGCTCGATGGCAACGGACAATTCCGTCACACCGAGGTTCGACGCAAGGTGCCCGCCCGTCTGCGCAACATTCTGCACCAGAAAGGCGCGAATCTCTTCGCAAAGCTGCTTGAGCTGCGCATAATCGAGCGCGCAAAGCGCCTCGCGGGAATCGATTTGTTCAAGGTAACTCAAAATGACACGCCCTGTCGTCTCTCATTTTTTCTTTCGCGATTTCTTCTTTTTGCGAAACGGAGACTTTATGTAGTAAATCGGTTTCGACACCAGCGTCACAATCTCGGTGGCCTTGCCCGTGGCAATGCTCTTGCCGCAGGCTTTGCCGGAGATGGTCACGGCCGCGACGAGCGCGGACATGAGAAGCTGGGCGACCGTCTCGGAATTCAGGTTTGCAAGCGCGCGCGTGGCCACAACCGCCGAGGCCGAGCCCGACACGACGCCGCAGATATCGCCCACGACGTCGTTGCAGAAGTTCGACACCTTTTCCGCGTTGCGCAAAAGGGCGATGGCTTCGCTCGCGCCGGGCACTTTTTTGGCCGCCATGGAATGAAACGGCTTTTCGTCTGCCGACATGACCGCAACGCCCACGATATCAAACACGATACCGAGCAGTACAATCAGCAGCAGGACAAGAAATGCCTCGACAAGCCCGGCTCCCTCCAAAACGGCAGAGGAGAAAAAAGAGATCGTCGAGGACAGGATGACGGTGATAAAAAAAATGGACACAATCCAACGCAGGTTGGATTTTTTCTTCTTTTTGGATTTACTTCGAGGGTCGGATTTATCGTCCACGGGTTGAAAACCTCCGTAAAAATATTAGAAAAGGTGGCGGCAAGCAAGGTTAATCTTGCGGCTTAGGTCGGGTGGGTTTTCCCCGCGCGCTACCGTTCGTCGCCGAAACGGCCGTTTCCGTTGAAAGCGCGCGCACGGGCGTTACCGCGTCCGAATACCCGATTGCCACTTAGTCCGCACTGCAATCCCTTCCCTGTCCCTTTGACAGACCGCCTAGGTGATTTCCACTGCTTTGCACATCGGCTCTATCCTCTTTTGCAGATACGGTTTCAAGGGGCAATATCGCCGTCAGCCGCGGCCACGGCTGCGAGCGCTTCGCTCCCCTATCCCGACGCATCCACGCAAGGCAGGCTACACTGCACCCAGCACACGATTCTGTGCACCGAAATGCAGGTTCAATCCTGCTTCGTACGCAGTCCGGGTAGCCGCCGGGCGGCTACGGTGCGGCTGTCGCACAACAGCAGGTCTCCACGGAAATCGGGTCGTGCGGCGTATGCCGTTACGCCTCGCCCGAAAGCCTTAACCCCCAGCACCCACCCTAATCTGGGCGAAAAAAGCAAGCACCAGGGACTTCATCGATATGCCCTTTAAAGGATTTTTAGGCCCTTCTTCGA
>CAZGOO010000111.1:0-3751 GCA_964527505.1 uncultured Oscillospiraceae bacterium
CCGGAATAGTCCGCGCCGGTGGCCGCGTGGCGGGCATACCAGAGGTCGAGAAATTCCTTGCAGCGGGGCAGGGAAGACTCCTTGAGCGGCTCGACGCGGAAGCTCGGGTGCGCGGCCTCAAAGCGATTGCAGAAATTGCGCTTGGATTGCAGACTTTTGCCGCGCAGCTCGCAAAGGCGGTCGATTTCATAGAGATAGTCAAAAGAATCGCGCATCGGCGTGAAAAGAAACTGCCCGGGAAAGTGCGCTTCGAGAAATTCCACATCCTCGCGCAGCGCCGCAAAGAGGCGCAGACGGTGGCCGTGCTCGTGCGCATCGGCGCGCAGCGTCTCGATGAGCGCGGCACGCTCGCCCGCAAGGGGCATGGCGTAGCTGTGCGAAAGGTAATGGCGGCGCAAAATCAGCGGCGCGCCGTCCTGAAAACAGACCTCCTGATCGCCCCAGAGGAACAGGCAGGTGAAGCCGTCCTCGCAGCCGCGCAGACCCGCGCCGCGCAGACACGGCTCGATGAGCGCCCGATCTTCGGGCACGATTTTACGAAAATTCAGCATAAAAACCTCAATCCAAAAAATATACCTCTATTATAGCACGAAAAGCGGCAGGGTCAACCTTGCTTTTTTGCGAAAAATCCTGTATTCTATAAGGGAAGGAGTGGTGCAATGGAAAAAGTACTTGTTGCGATGTCGGGCGGCGTGGATTCGTCCGTCGCGGCGCGGCTTTTGTGCGAGGCGGGCTTTGAGTGCGTCGGCTGCACGATGAAGCTCTACGCCAACGAGGATGTCGATCTCTCCGAGGGGCACACCTGCTGCTCGCTCGACGATGTGGAAGATGCGCGCGCGGTCGCGCGGGCGCTCGGAATGCCTTACTATGTGTTCAATTTTTCCGACGACTTCCGCAAAAAAGTCATCGACAAATTCGTGCGCAGCTACGCGCGCGGCGTGACGCCGAACCCCTGCATTGACTGCAATCGCTATATGAAATTCGACAAGCTTTACGAGCGGGCGAAACTCATGGGCTGCGATTTTGTCGCCACGGGGCACTACGCGCGCATCGACTGCGCAGACGGCAAATTCCGCCTGAAAAAAGCACTCGACGCGTCAAAAGACCAGAGCTATGTGCTCTATGCCATGACGCAGGAGCAGCTTGCCCACACGCGCTTTCCGCTCGGAGAACTCACCAAGGCGCAGACCCGCGCGATTGCCGAGCAGTGCGGCTTTCTCAACGCCGAAAAGCCCGACAGTCAGGACATCTGCTTCGTGCCCGACGGCGACTACGCCGCCGCCATCGAGCGCCTGACGGGGCAAAAGGCGCAGCCGGGCAACTATGTAGACGCGCAGGGGAAAATCATCGGCCGCCACGGCGGCATCATCCGCTACACCATCGGCCAGCACCGCAATCTGGGCTTGTCGCTTCCGGAGCGGCGGTATGTTTGCCGCATCTGCCCGCAGGACAATACCGTCACGCTCGGAACGGCGGAAGAACTTTTCTCCCGCGAGGCCGTCGCGGAGGAATTTCACTGGATTTCGGGCGAGGTGCCGACCGCGCCCGTGCGCTGCAAGGCGAAGCTGCGCTATCGGCATCCTGAGCAGCCCGTAACCGTCACGCCCTTGGAAAACGGCCGCGTCGCGCTCGAATTTGACGAGCCGCAGCGGGCCATCACGCCCGGACAGGCCGCCGTTTTGTACGACGGGGACGTCGTACTCGGCGGCGGGACACTGACAAATTTGTAAATTTTTTTTGGAGGAAACCGAAAATGAAAAAGATTCTCAGCATCGTTCTTCTCATCGCGCTCTCGCTCACGATTTTCACCGCCTGCTCCGGCTCCGGAATCAGCGGCAAGCACAAGGTGGAAATCAAAATCCGCGACTACGGCACCATCGTCGTCGAGCTCGACGCGGACGCCGCGCCCATCACCGTGGAAAACTTCCTGAAGCTGGTGAACGAAGGCTTTTATGACGGCCTGACCTTCCACCGCATCATCGAGGGCTTCATGATGCAGGGCGGCGACCCCAAGGGCAACGGCACCGGCGGCTCGAAAGAGACCATCAAGGGCGAATTTTCCGCAAACGGCGTGAAAAACGACCTCTCGCACACCCGCGGCGCGATCTCCATGGCGCGCAGCTCGGCGATGGACAGCGCTTCTTCGCAGTTTTTCATCGTCCATGAGGATTCGACCTATCTCGACGGGCAGTATGCCTGCTTCGGCTATGTCATCGAGGGCATGGATGTGGTAGACGCCGTCTGCGAAAACGTCCCCGTCACCGATTCGAACGGCACGGTCGCAAAAGACAACCAGCCCGTCATCGAATCTATCCGCGAAATCGACTGATTCAACCGATGGTTGCTTGCCTTTCGGCAAGCGGCATGAGACAATTGAGACAATCAAACCGATGGAGGTAATTTGACCATGATCCAATTTCGCGAGGGCTTCTACGCCGATGTGCGCGTAGAAGACCGCTTTCGCACCGTAATTTCCTACTACGGCGGCAGTCTGCGCGAGATGCTCGAGCGGCAGGAGACGCGCGCGTTTCTGCGCGTTTACGACGGCAAGCTCTGGTACTACGCATCCGTGACGGACACGGCGCATTTGCAGAAAACGCTCGACGAGCTCTACGACGCGGCCACGCCCAATGCCGACATCCTTGCAGACCCCGTGGTTTGCCGCTTCGAGCGCAACCGCGAGCAATGCCTGCGCTTTGAAGACCGCTCCGTGCGCAAAGTTTCTCTGGAAGAAAAGCACGCGCTTTTGACGCACTATCTGCCGTGTCTCGGCGAGGACAAGTGCTGCGCGATGCCCTCGGGCAACTATCTCGACCGCAACAGCCGCTTCCGCTTTGTTTCAAGCCTCGGCGCGGAGCTGGAATTTGACTACCAGACCTGCGGCCTGCGCCTCGGGTGCAACATGGTCGAGGGCGAGAAGAAATTCACGGCCAACTGGCAGTGCGGCAAGACCGAATTTTCCGCGCTGGTCGGCTTAGAGGAGAAAATTCGCGCGGAAATCGCCGAACAGGCGGAATTTATGCGCAATTCCGTGCCCGTAGAGGCGGGCAATTACCCGGTCGTCCTCTCGCCGGAGGCGGCGGGCGTGTTCGCTCACGAGTCGTTCGGCCACAAGTCCGAATCGGACTTCATGCTCTCCGACGAGACGATGCGCAACGAATGGCAGCTCGGCAAGACCGTCGGCTCGCCGATTTTGTCGATTGCCGAGTGCGGCGAATTTGAGGGCAGCGGCTATGTGCCCTACGACGACGAGGGCACGAAAGCGCGCAAAAACTATCTCATCAAAAACGGCGTCCTTGCCGGCCGCCTGCACAGCGCGCTGACCGCCGCCGCGCTGGGCGAAGATTTGACGGGCAACGCCCGCGCCATCGACTGCCGATATGAGCCCATCGTGCGCATGACAAGCACTTACATCGAGGGCGGCGATTTGACCTTCGACGAGCTCATCGCGCCCATCGAAAAGGGCTACTACATCAAGCACATCGCCCACGGCAGCGGCATGAGCACCTTTACCATCGCCCCGACCGTTGCCTACGAAATCGTGAACGGAAAGATTGCAAGACCCGTGCAGATCAGCGTCATCTCGGGCAACGTGTTCAAAACGCTGGGGCTCATCGACGGGTTGACGAAAGAGGTCGAAATGCTCAGCTTCGTCACCGGCGGCTGCGGCAAAATGGAGCAGTCGGGGCTGCCCGTCGGCTTCGGCGGGCCGTATGTCCGCGTGTCGGAAATGAATGTGCAGTGAGGTGGC
>CAZGOO010000112.1:0-3697 GCA_964527505.1 uncultured Oscillospiraceae bacterium
ACCTGTCGGGCGATGCAGGCCGAAAGAAAGGTCTTGCCCAGCCCCGTCGCGCCGGAAAAGAGCAGATTGCCCGACTGGGGCGTGAAATTCTGCGCGTAGCGGCGGCAAATCGTGAGGTTTGACTGCATCAGAGCGCGCGGGCTGACGCCGAGCTTGGGGTCGTATTCGTCGGGGTACACGTCCGAGCGGAAGCTCTCGAAGCTCTCGCGCCCCGCGCCGAGCAGATGCGTCAGCTCCTTTTTCTGCTCCTGACGGCAAAGCTCCCGCAGGCACGAGCACATCTGCGCGCCGCGATAGCCCGTGCCGCCGCAATCGGGGCAGACGGGGGTTTCGTCGAGAAAATCTTCGTCCAAATCGCCTGTGGCGAGAATCCATTCGCGCTCGCGCTGCAAATCGAGGTTGCGGTCGCGGATTTCCGCAAGCGCCTCGGTCGGGTCTTCTCCGCGCCGAAGCGCGGCGGAGGCAAGCTGCGCCATCGTGCGCCGCAGCTCAAGGTCGATTTCGTTCAGACGGGGATAGCGCTCATAGGCGATGCGGCGGTGCTGCTCAATCTCTCTTGCGCGCTCCGCTTTTGCCGCTTCGAGCCGCGCTCTTGCGCGGCGAAGCACCTGTTCGGAATATGCCATGGCTCACTCCTCCTTGCCCTCGGCCATTGCCAGCGCGACGGCCTGCCGCGCGCGCGCCGAGAGCGCGTCCGTATGGCGCTGGAAGCCGCTTTGCCGACTGCCGCCCGCGGGGGGCGTGTCACCCTGCGCGATCTGCGCGGGGGTGTGCAGACCGTTGGCGTGCCAGCTTTCGAGAATCGAATTCATGTATTTCCACTTCAGCCCGCCGGTATTGAGGCAGGTGCGCTCATAGGCCATGCGGATGGATTCGTCGGGGAAGCCCATGCCCACCCACGCGGCCAGATAGTTTTCCTCTGCGGAAGTCAGGCGGCGGCCCTCGATGAGAAGAAGCTGCCGAAGCTGCTCGATGCGCGAAAGGGTCTGAAGCTGCGAGGTTACATAGTGACTGGCCCGCTCGAGCGTGTCGATGCCCTCGTCGCTCCAGCGGTAGGCTTCGCGCTCGATGGTGCGCATCGACGGCGCGCGACCTCCCTGACGGCGCGCACGCTCCACGCAGTAGGAAAGCAGCAGCCCGATGACCTCGGGCGAAAGGCGCAGATAGTCCGTCATGGCCAAAAGCGTTTTGAGTTCCTCGCCGGAGAGCGTCCGCCCCAGACGGCGCTGCGCTTCGCCGACCAGATTCGGAAAGCGCCCGTCTTTCATCGCGGCGCGCACGCTCTGCTCGGAATAAGTCGGCCGCTCGGGCTGAATCGGCGCGCGGGCGGGCGAATCGAGAAGGCCGAGCTGCAAAAGCGTCTGCTTGGCGGCAATCAGGCGCGCGGGCGGGATATGCAGATGCTCCGCCGCCGCTTCGGGGTCAAGCCCCGCGCGGTAGTAAAGATACAGCGCAGACGCGTCGGCGTTGCCGCACGGCAGCAGCCGCCGCAGCTCATCGACCGTCAGTAAAACATCCTGCATTTCCTCGCCTCCTTTGCATGGACTTCTATTATATCACGCGCAAAGGCTGCGGGAAAGACAGAAAAATGACGATTTTTGCCCGCGTGTTTTTGGCAGGTCACTACATCTTGTGGCCGAAATGCGCTCAAAGCACAAAGCCGCCGTTTACGGGAAGATTCTGCCCCGTGACGAACGGCGCTTCGGCAAGATACACTGCCGCCTGCGCGATATCCTCGGGCGTGCCGTTTTTGCCGAGGGGCGCGCTCTCGGCAAGCTCGCAGAGCGTCTCGGGCGAGACGCTTGCGACCATGTCCGTCAAAATGACGCCGGGGGAGATGCAGTTGACGCGAATGCCCGACGGCCCCAGTTCCTGCGCCAGCGCTTTGGTCAGGGCAATCACCGCGCCCTTTGTGGCCGAATACGCCGCTTCGCACGACGCGCCGACCTGCCCCCACATCGACGCAATGTTGACAATCGCGCCCGATTGCGCCGCGAGCATCGCCGGAAGCACGGCGCGCACGGTGTGATAAATCCCGCCGACGTTGACGGCAAAGAGCCTGTCCCATTCTGCCTGAGAAATCTGAGAAATGAGGCCGTAGTGGCAGATTCCCGCGTTGTTGACGAGCACATCGACGGGCGGAAGCTGCGCAATTGCCCGCGCGACCGCTTCGCCGTCGGCCACGTCGCAGCAAAGCGCCTGCGCGCCCGTTTGAGCGGCGACGCGATCGGCCGCTTCGTGCGATTGCAGATAGAGAAAGCTGACGCGGTAGCCCCGCGCGGCAAAACCGCGCACGCACTGCGCGCCGATGCCGCGGCTGCCGCCGGTAATGAGGGCGTGTTTCATAATTCCTCCGAAAAAGCCGCCTCTCGAAAGGAGAGACGGCGCAAAGTTTATTTTCTGCGGGGGCGGGGCTTATACTCGGCGCGGCGGGAGTCGGCCAAGCGGCTGTCGGACTCCTGCATGAAGCGCTTGAGCTTTTCCTCGAACGAGCTCGGCGCGGCAGACTTCGCCGAAGCGGGCGCAGCCTTTGCCGGCGCTTTCGGCGCGAGCGCGCGGCGAATCGACAGCGCGATCTTGCCCGCGTCATCCACCGACAAAACCTTCACGCGCACCGTCTGCCCCTCGGTCAGGTGCTCCCGAATCTCCTTTACATATGTATCGGAAACTTCGGAAATGTGCACCAGCCCCGTGCGATTGCCCGGCAGAAGCACGAATGCGCCGAAATTTGTGATGCTTTTCACTTTTCCCTCGAGAATCTCGCCGACTTTAAGCTCCATAGACGCTGCCCGCTCCTTTATCAATTGCCGACATCGACGAACACGATTTCGCCGTCGCTGACCAGATTCAGGCGCTCGCGGGCGATTTTGCGCACCGAGTCGTCGGTGCCCAAAAGGTCAATGTCCTGCCGCAGGGCGGTGTTTTTCTGCTCGGCGGCGGCCACCTGCTGCGCCAGCGCGTCGCGTCGGGCGGTCATCTCGTCGATCTGCCCGCGGAGCTTGACGATCAGCGCGACGGCAAAGATCGCCAGAGCCAGAAGGACCAGTTTTGTAATGAGTGCTGATTTGCGCAGGCGCATCGGAAAATCCCCCAGTCGTGTTTCTGCCTGATTGTTGTTCTTTCTTCATTGTAACCGATTTTTTGCGCTTTGAAAAGAGGTTTTTCAAAAAAATTCGAGATTTTTTTGAAAAATATTTCACAAGCCGACCGATCGCCCGCGCGGGAAAGGTCAAAACCCGCCAAAAGGCGATGCTTGCGGGCAGAAACAGTCGGCTCGGCGCCAAAAACCAGACCGTCGCGCCGAGAAATTCGGCCAAAAGCGCCGCGATGCGAAACTCCCCGCCCGCGCACAGCGCGAACAGGAGATTCGCCGCCAAAACGGCCGCGCAGAAAAGCGCGTCTATCAAGGCCGTCAGCGGCCGTATGCTGCGCCGCAGCCCGCGCAGAACGTCGTAGAGCAGTCCCAGCGCGGCGCCGAGCGCCATCGCGGCGGCAAAGGTAAGCGCCTGCTGCGCAACCGGCTGCTCCATCAGCGAAGCAGCCGCGCGAAGAAGCCGCCGCTTTTCTGCGTCTCTTCATAGCTCAGGCTTTGCACCGCACCGTTGACAAGCACCTTGCCGCCGTCAAGGGAGAGCGTCTGCAAATGCAGCGCCTCTCCGCGAATGACCAGAACGCCGTGCGGCGTGTGCAAAACGAC
>CAZGOO010000113.1:0-3658 GCA_964527505.1 uncultured Oscillospiraceae bacterium
ACCGTGGACTTTGAAACGGTCGGCGACGAAAATACCCCGGCCGACCACGCCGTCACCGTCCGCGACCGCGACACGATGGAGCAGGTGCGCATCCCCATCGCGCAGCTCAAGCAGTATCTGACAGAAAAACTTGCATTCTAAGCAGGAGGAATTTATGGAAAAGCAAAACGAACAGCGCCTTGCGCGAACCGCCGCGCAGGTTCGGCTTCTGGGCATGGAGATGGTGCACAGAGCCGCTTCCGGCCACATCGGCGGCAGCTTATCTGCAACCGATCTGCTCACCGCGCTCTATTTCAATGTGATGAATGTCGATCCGCAGAACCCGAAGTGGGAAGACCGCGACCGCTTCGTCCTCTCGAAAGGCCATTGCACGCCCGCGCTTTACCCCGTTCTGGCGCTGCGCGGCTTCTTCCCGCTTGCCGATCTGGAGCTCTTCCGCTCCATTCGCGGCCACTACTCCGGCCACGCGGAAATGCGCTACGTTGCGGGCGTGGATATGTCCACGGGCTCTCTGGGGCAGGGCATCTCCGCCGCCGTCGGCATGGCGCTTGCGGGCAAGCTCGATAAAAAAGACTACCGCGTCTACACCCTCCTCGGAGACGGCGAAATTGCCGAGGGTCAGGTCTGGGAGGCGGCCATGTCCGCCGCAAAGTACAATCTCGACAACCTCTGCGCTATCGTAGACGTGAACGGTCTGCAAATCGACGGCGCAACGAAGGACGTTATGCCCTCCGAGCCGCTCGACAAAAAGTTTGAAGCCTTCGGCTGGAATGTAATCAAAGCAGACGGCCATGATTTTGCCGCGATTTTGCGCGCGTTTGAAGATGCGGCTGCCTGCAAGGGCAAGCCCACGGTGCTTCTGGCAAAGACCGTCAAGGGCAAGGGCGTGAGCTTCATGGAAAACAACGCCGGCTGGCACGGCAAAGCGCCCGACGACGCGCAGTACGCCGCCGCCCGCGCCGAGCTGGAAGCAAAATTAGCGGAACTGGAGGGCAAGTGAGATGGCAAAGATCGCAACCCGTAACGCCTACGGCGAGGCGCTGGTAGAATTCGCCGAGCAGTACCCGAAGCTGGTCGTTTTTGACGCCGACCTTGCCGGAGCGACGATGAGCAAATTCTTCGCCGCGAAATATCCCGAGCGCTTCTTCGATATGGGCATCGCCGAGTGCAATATGACGGGCGTTGCCGCCGGCATGGCCGCCTGCGGCTATCAGCCCTTTACCAACACCTTTGCGATGTTCGCAGCGGGCCGCGCCTATGAGCAGGTGCGCAACTCCGTCTGCTATCCGCATCTGAATGTGAAAGTGGTCGGCTCGCACGGCGGCCTGTCCGTCGGCGAAGACGGCGCGACGCACCAGTGCATCGAGGACTTCGCGCTCATGCGCGCAATTCCCGAAATGACCGTCCTTTGCCCCTGCGACGGCAACGAAATGCGCCTTGCCGTCAAGGCGCTGCTCGAGTACGACGGCCCGGCGTATATGCGCCTCGGCCGCTCGGCGGTGGAGACCGTGACCGATACGCTCGAGGGCTATGAGTTCAAGCTCGGCAAGGGCGTGACTCTGGCAGAGGGCAAGGATGTAACCGTTGTTGCCGTGGGCATGATGGTTCAGGTGGCGCTTGCCGCGCGCGAGGAGATGGCCAAAGAGGGCGTGTCCGTCCGCGTGATCGATATGCACACCATCAAGCCCCTCGACGGCGCGCTGATCGAAAAGGCCGTGCGCGAGACGGGCTGCATCGTCACTTCCGAAGAGCACAATGTCATCGGCGGCCTCGGCGCGGCGGTGGCGGAGTATGTGGCGGAGCATTGCCCCGCGCGCGTCGTGCGCCACGGTGTGGAAGATGTGTTCGGCCGCAGCGGCAAAGCCGCCGAAGTGCTCGACGCCTACGGCCTGAATGTTGCCGGCCTGTGCGCGAAAATTCGCCTTGCCGTTTCCGGAAAATAAAACAAAAACCTGCCCATTCCCCCGGGAATGGGCAGAAGTGTACAAAGGAGAAGCCCATGTTTCGACCCGCAACCGCGCGCGACCGCGCGATTTTAACGGATTTTTTTGACGAATTTTATAGTAGCTCCGCCGTGCTGCACGCGATTCCCGCGCAGTACCACGAAGCGGCGCTCAATGACATTTTCAGCCCCAATTCGACCCAGCGCTGCCTCATCGCCGAGGTAAACGGCGCGCCCGTCGGCTACGCGCTTTTGGTGCTCAAATATTCCCACGAAGCCGGCGGCATGGAGCTCTGGGCCGAAGAGCTTTACCTGCGCGAAGCGTATCGCGGCCACGGCCTCGGCTCGGAATTTTTCCGACTTCTGCCCGAAATCGCGCGGAAAGAGAACTGCCGCCGCATTCGGCTGGAGGTCGAGCCGGAGAATGTGCGCGCCCGCGCGCTGTATCTGCGCTGCGGCTTTGAGCCGCTCGGCTACGACCAGATGGTAACGATTTTATGATTTATCTTGATAACGCCGCTACTACCCGCCCCTGCAAAGAGGCCATCGACGCGGCAAATGAGGCGATGCAGACCCTCTGGGGCAACCCCAGCTCGCAGCACGCGCTCGGCATTGAAGCCGCGCGGATGCTTCGCCGCAGCCGCGAAGCCGTCGCCGAAGCCCTCGGCGCGGAGACGGAGCGCGTGTTTTTCACCTCCGGCGGCACGGAAGCGGACAACTGGGCAATTTTCGCCGCCGCCGAGCGCATGGCCAAGCGCGGAGGGCACATCGTCACCACCGCCGTGGAGCACGAAGCCGTGCTTCGCCCGATGCAGAAATTGGAGCAGCGCGGCTTTGAAGTGACCTATCTCAAGCCGGATGCGCTCGGGCGCATCACGCTTGCCGATTTGCAGGCGGCGCTGCGCAAAGACACCGTTCTGGTGAGCGTCATGATGGTCAATAACGAGACGGGCGCGGTGATGCCCGTGGAAAAAATGGCGGCCCTGACGCACAGAATGTGCCCGAACGCCCTCTTTCACACCGACGCGGTGCAGGGATTTTTCAAAATTCCCTTCCGCGCGCGCACGCTCGGCGCGGATATGATCTCCGTTTCGGGGCATAAAGTCCACGCGGGCAAGGGTGTAGGAGCGCTCTATCTGCGCGGAAATCTGCCGGCCCTGCTTCTCGGCGGCGGGCAGGAGAGCGCGCTTCGCAGCGGCACCGAGCCGATGCCGATGATTGCGGGCTTCGCCGCGGCGTGCCGCGCGCAGATGCCCACGCGCATGGCCGATATCGCCCGGCAGGCGCGTCTGCGCGACCTTTGCCGCACGCTTTTGCAGGACATTGACGGCGTGACGCTCCTCGGCGCGCAGGAAGCGCCGCACATCGTCAATCTGGCGGTCAGGGGGCTGCGCTCGCAGGGACTGATCAACGCGCTTGCCGAGCGGGAGGTCTATGTTTCGGCGGGCTCGGCGTGCAGCAAAGGCCACCGCAGCCACGTTTTAGAGGCGATGGGCGTCGCGCCGGAGCTCATCGACGGCTCAATCCGCGTCTCGCTCGACGCCGAGACGACCGAAGCGGACATCCGCGCCTTTGCCGACGCGCTCGTTTGCGCCATCGCGCGGCTGCGCTGAGGCATATTTTCGCCGCGCGGCGATACAATAAATATCATACAATTCGGCGGTTTTCCGCCGCACACGGAGGGATACGATGAAAGAGCTGACCATTCGCGATTTG
>CAZGOO010000114.1:0-3650 GCA_964527505.1 uncultured Oscillospiraceae bacterium
CCGGAGTGGGAGGAATCGTCTTTCACGCGCGCCGTGCGCGTGACGTTGCGATACAAAAAGCGTTCGCGCGAAACGCGCACATCGAAGCTGCCCGCGCGCACATAGTGCCGCGCATCGGGCGCGGAGCGCACGCTTCGGAGCTTCCCGCGCATCGAAAGCGTCGCGATCAGCGCCACAAGCAGGCCGATTCCGAGCGCGACGAGATACACGGCGATTGAGGGCGCGTCTTTCGGAAGCTCGGTATTGTCCGTCAGCTTGCCCGAGGCCACGCCCGCAAGGATTTTCTCGCAGCGGTCGGCGTATTCCTCAAATGCGTCGGCATATTCGCCGTCGCGCAGCAGAGGGACGACGGCATCGGCGATGTATTCCCGCCGCGTCGCGCCGAACGTCTTTTCAAATTCACCAAACGAAGCGATGTCGTAGTCGCGCGAGCCCATCGCCAGAAGCAGCAAAATGCCGTTTTCCCGCGTGGCGGCGCTTTCAAAATATTCATCGGAAAACGCGTGCGGATTTTTCCCGCCGAGCGAATCGACGGTCAAAATGAGAATGTCGCAGTTGTAGGTTTCCCCGAGCGCGCGCAGGCGCGCGTCAAGCGCGGAAACCTCTTCGGCGGTCAGAAGCGACGCATCGTCGCGCACGCAAATATCGGCCGCCGACGCGCCGAGGCACAGCGCCGCAAGCAGCGCCAGAAGCAGCAGGAGACTCAAAAATTTCTTCATTTCGCGCCTCCTCACAGCAAAAAGTAGTAAACGAGCAGCATCACGGCCAGCGCCGCCGCGCCGACGGCGAACATCAGGCCGAGGAACCATTTCCAGAACGCGCCCCAATCCATCGGCAGATTGCCGACAAATTTGCCCGTCTGCCCGTTCATGGCAAAGAGGTATTCCTCGCCGCGCCAGCTTGTGTGCATCACCCAGACGGGCAAAAGCGCATACTGCGTGTGCGCGTTCGTTAAGCGGACGGACGACGACTCCGTGCGCACGGAGGAAAAGCCGCGCACCGTGTCGGAAAACGCCTGCTCGGTGCTCACCTTGATGCGCTCATTGGCGCGCGGGATGCACTTTTCGGCGGGAACGTCGTACTTATCCGCCAGATAACCCGCCAGATACGCCGTCTGGAAAGGCACGAGCTGCGAATCGTCAAAAGGTTCGAGGGATTCCATCAGCGCGTCGGGCATTTTGCCCGCGCCGTCTACGGGCACGCGGTCAAAGCCGAGCGTGCCCTCGCGGTCGATGGCAAAATAGGAAGTTTCGGTGTAATTGTAGTTCGAGTCCGACCAGACGCGCACGCGCGTGCCGCGGAAGTGAAGCTCCGCGTCCGCGTCCGCGTCAAAGAGCCAGAACGGGACATAAAGCCCCTGAATTTTGTCGATGTGCGCCTCGGAGGAGAACACTTTCGGAAGAAGTTTTTTGCCCTTGAGATGCGCGGCAAAGGCGGCTTTGGCCGCGTTTTTGTCGAGCTGAAAAGGAATCACATAGTCCGGCCGCAGGCCGCCGGCAAATGCGCCCGCCATCACCACGGCGCTGCCGCAGTAGGGGCAGAGGGTCGCGCCGGTCGTCGCCTCGGCGACGATTTCGCCGCCGCAGGAGTTGCACACATACACGCGCATCTGCGCCGCCTCTTCGGCAGACCATTCGCTTTCCTCCGCCTGCCAGTCCATTTCGTCCGGCGGTGCGTTTTTCAGCACTTCGTCCTGCTCGCGCAGGGTTTCCACGTCAAATTCCGTGTCGCAGTAGGGGCATTTGAGCTTCTGCGACGCGGAGTCGAATGAGATTGTGCCGCCGCAACAGGGGCACTTATATTCCAGCAGCGTATTCATCGGTTATACGCGGTCGGATTCGTCGAAGCGGTCGCCGCATTCGGGGCAGAATTTCGGCGGATGTGCGGGGTCTTCCGGCTCCCAGCCGCACTTGTCGCAGCGGTAGAGCGGCGCGCTTTCGGGCTTTTTCGCGCCGCAGTTCGGGCAGAATTTGCCCTTGCAGACCTCGCCGCAGGCGCAGACCCATCCGCTTTCCGGGCGCTTTGCGCCGCATTCGGGGCAGAAATTGCCCGTCGCGGTCGCGCCGCAGGCACATTTCCAGCCGTTTTCGCTCGGCGCGGGCCGGTTCGGCTGCTGCGCTTGCATCTGCTGCACGCCCGCCTGATAGAAATTCTGCGCGGCGGAGAAGCCGCCCTGCGCGCCCATGTTGCCGACCATGCCCATGCCCACGAAGCCGTTCATCGCTCCTGCGGAGTTTCCGGCGGCGGTTTTCATCGCCTCGGCGGTCGCGTCGGTCATGCGCCCTGCCATCATAAAGGGGTTTGCGCCCATGGTGGCCGCGTCCTCAAGCTCGTTGATTTTCTTCAGGTCGCTGTCGGTGAGGGTGATGGGATTGAGCGCGATTTTCTCGACGGAAATGCCGCGATTTTGCTGCCAGTCCACTTTCAAAGCGTCGTTCATCGCCTGCTTGAGCTCGTTTGCCTTGGCGGGGATCTGCGCGGGGCGCAGCTCCTGCTCCGACAGGGCGCCGAAAGCGGGCTGAAGCGCATCGATAAACTCCGTTTTGAGCTGGGCGTCGATCATATCGCGGGTAAATTCGCTCGCGACGTTGCCGCAAAGGCGGGTGTAGAAGAGCATCGGGTCGGAGATGATGTAGGAATAGATGCCGTTGCAGCGCACCTGCACCGTGCGCGCCATGCCGATGCGGTGGTTGACCACCTCAAACATGATGGGGCTGGCGGTGCCGAATTTGTTGTCTAAAATTTCCTTGGTGTTGAAATAGTAAACGCGCTGGTCTTTGCCGGTGTCGCCGCCGTAGGTGAAGCGCTTGCCGATGGTCTTAAAGGTTTCGAGCAGGGATTTGCCGAATTTTCCCGAAAAAATCGACGGCTCCGTGGACGCGTCGTAGGTAAATTCGCCGGGCTCGGCGCAGAATTCCACAACCTTGCCCTGCTCGACGATCATCATGCACTGCCCGTCGGCCACGGCGATGCCCGAGCCGGAGGTGATGATATTGTCACTGCCTTTGGTGTTTGACGAGCGCGAAGAGACACGCTTTTGCCCCTTGCGCATCAGAACGTCGTTCGGCAGCGCCTCGCAGTAAAAAAATTCTTTCCACTGGTCGGCAAGCGTGCCGCCGAGTGCGCCGATACCGGCTTTAATCAGTCCCATAGTGGTGCTCCTTTCGTTTGTTTCGGCGCGGGGCGCCGAGCGTTTTCTTTGCTCCATTATAACGGAACGGGGAAAAATGTGCAAGAAGTTTTGAATGTTTTTTCAAAAAATCGCCGTTTTACTTTCGCGCTGCGGGATTTTGCACGGCGAAATTGCCGAATTTTTCGACACTTTTGCCGATTCTGCGCGCTTTTGGGCTTGACTTTTTCTCCGCGCGGGGCTAAGATAGACGCAATATGCCCCGTGAAGGTTCGGAATACTAAGCAGACAGGAGTTTTACAAATGTCAGAAAAAGTTCGTAATTCCGCGTTTTCTCAGAAAGTCAAGGCATTTCTCAAGCGAAAGAACATCGAAATTTCCGCAAAACGCTACGGCATCGACGCGCTCGGCGCAATGGCGCAGGGACTGTTTTGCAGCCTGCTCATCGGCACCATCTTCAAAACCCTCGGCACGCAGCTCGGCATCGCGCTTCTGACCGACATCGGAACCTACGCCATGG
>CAZGOO010000115.1:0-3639 GCA_964527505.1 uncultured Oscillospiraceae bacterium
CGCAGTCTGCCATCAATCGCATTCCCCGCGCGCCCTCGATGCACATCCCGCCGATTCCGGCAAGGCGCACTTCCACGCCTCCGCGCCGCAAAACGGTGCAGGGCGCGGCGACCTCGCATTCTTCAAAGCCGTTTCCCAGCAGAAGATAGACCATGTTCATTCCTCCAGCGTGCGGCAAACGCGCGCGTAAATTTCCTCGTGGATGTCCTCGATCGGGCGCATTTGCCCGTCGCGGACGCATTCGACGATGCTCCAGCCGTAAAATTTCGCGGCCTGAAGCCCCGTTTCGCGGCACAGGCGCAGATATTGCGCGTCTTTTTCGTGGATATCGGCGTCGGTGTGCGTCTGCGCTTCGCGGCGGCGCAGGAGCGTGCCCGTCATCGCGGTGGGAACGTCCAGATAGAGCACCAAATCGGGCTTCGGAAGCTCCATGCGGCGATATTCCAAGTCATAAAGCCACGCGAAAAATTCTTCGCGCTTTTCCGGCGGCTCTTTCGACGCCTGATGCACGGCGTTTGAAGTGGTGTAGCGGTCGGAAAGCAGCAGCCCGCCCGCGCGGTAGTATTCTCCCCAGACCTTTTTGTAGGACGCGAAGCGATCGACCGCGTAAAAGGTCGAAGCCGCGTAGGCGTTGACATCGGCGGGATTTTTGCCGAATTCGCCGCCGAGGTACATCCGAATCAGCGCGGAGGATTCTTCGGAATACTGCGGAAAGACCATGGTTCGGCATTCCGTCCCTTCCGCGCGCAGACGCTCGACGAGCAGGCGAAACTGCGTGGACTTTCCCGAACCGTCCGTTCCCTCGAAAACAATGAGCTTACCCATGCGCTTTCCCCTTTCCGCGCTGCCGCAGAGCGGCGAAGATGTATTTCGGCAGCCGCAGCATCCGCTTGAAGCGCCTCGGCTCGCGAATGAGGCGGTAGAGCCATTCCAATTGCAGACGGATCATCCATTTCGGCGCGCGTTTGACCGTTCCGGCAATCGCGTCGAGCGTGCCGCCGAGACCGATCATCATCGTCACGCCGCCCTCGCCGCAATGCGTTTTCATAAAAAGCTCCTGCTTCGGAGAGCCGAGGCAGACGAAAAGTACATCCGCTTTGGCCTGCGCAACGGCTTCCATCGCCGCCGCTTCGTCAGTGAAGTAGCCGTCGGCGATGCCGCAAATCTGCAAATTCGGGCATTTTTGCCGCATTTTTTCCGCCGCCAGTTCGCCGATGCCCGGCTTTCCGCCGAGCAGATACAGTCGCTTACCCTTCTTTTCGAGCACGGGCAGAAGCGCTTGCGCGAAGTCTACGCCCGCGACCTTGGATTTGAGCGGCGTTTTGAGAATTTTTCCCGCCAGCACGACTCCCGCGCCGTCGGGAAGTACCAGCTCCGCGCCGTTGAGCAGACTGCAAAAATCGGGGTCTTTGAGCGCTTCATAGGCCATTTCGGCGTTCGGCGTCACGCAGTAAAAGGGCGCGCGCGCCTCAATCTTTTCTTCGGCCGCGCAAATGGCCTGTTGCGGCGTGAGATTGTCATAGGCTACGCCGAGAATTTCGGTTTTCATTGAATCGCCCTCCTTTGCACGCTTCCCTATATTTTACCACAGTTTTCCCCGTTTGTCTATGGTACACGCTGTTTTTTTCACCGTTTGCCCGCTGCGGCATACAATGCTTATAGCAAGCGATTGCACAACGACTCATCGGGAGGGTTCTTTTATGGCTGAAAACACCCACAAGCCGCTCGACGGAGGAAACAAATCCGTCTGCGTACACACGATGCAGATCACCGACAGTTGCCTCGATAAGGACTGCGTGGAAGATCTGCGCGTATTTCTCACCGAAAGCTCCCAGACCGCGCTCGAGGGCGCCACGGGCGTCAAAGCGCGCTGCGCGGAGCTGCTCTATGCCGCCGTGGAGACGGAAGCCCTGAGCTACAAATCCGGCCACTTTGCCGTGGACATCACCTTTTACTATCGCATCCTCGGAGACGCCCTGCTTGGCGGGACGCGCCCGACGACCGTCACGGGGCTTGCAGTTTTTGCCAAGCGGGTCGTGCTTTTCGGCGGAAAAAGCTGCGCGAAAACATTCCGCAGCGACGAAGTGCTGCAAAGCACGCTGCCGACGGCCAATCTGCCTCTGGCGGTGGTCGAGGCGCTTGACCCGATGGTGCTTGCGGTGAAGCAGCGCGAAGCGGGCGACGGCCCTTCCGACGGTGCGCTGACGGGAAGCATCCCCGCAGCCATCTCCGATGTGTTCGGTGAGCCTCTCGTGCTCACGGGCGGCACGCGGCGGCTGTTTGTGACCATCGGGCAGTTTTCCACCGTTCGCCTCGAGCGCGAGACGCAGCTTACCATCCCCATTTGCGAATACTGCGCGCCGACGCGCGAGTGCTGCGACGAAGAATGCTGCGAGGAAGACCCCTGCGATTTGTTCAGCCGCATCGATTTTCCGATGCGCGCATTTTTCCCCGAAAGCGGCGCGGGAAGCGAGCCCTGCGGCTGCGGCTGCTGCAAATAAGCGAAGGCGGGCAGAGCGATTTCGGCTCTGCCCGCCCTGTTTTTTCGACACTTTTTTGCCGTCTGCGGCATATTCTGCCTGTGAGAGGGCTTTCCCCTCTCGGAAAGGAGAGAACCTATGGCAACCTTTACCAATCAGGCCACACTCACCTACGGCGGAGGCAGCGTCACCTCCAACACCGTCACGGGGCAGATCGTTCAGGCGCTCACGGCGGAAAAAACGGCGGTTTCCGCAAGCTATCGCGTGGGAGACACGGTGAGCTATGTCATCCAGCTCCGAAACAGCGGCGCAAGCGCCCTGACGGGGCTAACCGTCACGGATAACCTCGGCGCTTATTCCTTCACGCCGACTTCCGGCGCGGCCGTGACCCTCACGCCCCTGACCTATCGCGCGGGCACGGTGCGCTATTTTCAAAACGGCGTGCTGCAAGCCGCCCCCACCGTCACGCAAACGGCGGCATCCGTGCAGTTTGCGGGCATCGGCGTGCCCGCAGGCGGTGTCACGACGATTGCCTATGAGGCGACGGTCGGGCCGTATGCCGACAGCGCCTTGGAGGGCACGATTGAAAACACCGTCACCGTAACGGGCACGACCCTTGCCGAACCCGTCACCGCCACGGCGACACTCGGCGCAAATTCCGACGCGCTTTTGCGCATCGTCAAGTCGCTCAGCCCCGAGCAGATCACGGGCTCCGGCACACTCACCTACACCTTTACGATTGAAAACGACGGCAACGTCGCGGCAGACGCCTCGGCGGGCATCGTCCTGACCGACACCTTTGACCCCGTCCTGCAAAACATCTCCGTTTTCTACAACGGCGCGGCGTGGGACGCGTCCAACTACACCTACGCGCCCGCCACGGGCGTATTTTCGACCAACGCGGGCGCAATCACCGTCCCCGCCGCGACCGTCACGCAGGACGCGCAGACCGGCCTCTACACGCGCACCCCGGGGCGCGTCACCCTGCAAATCAGCGGCACGGTCTGAGCAAACGAAACGCAGACCGCCCTTTCGGGCGGTCTGTCCGTTTTTATTCTTCGAGCGCCTTTGCCAGCTTTTGCAGCGCCTTTTTCTCGATTCGGCTGACGTAGCTTCGGCTGATGCCGCAGCGCTCGGCAATTTCCCGCTGCGTCTGCGC
>CAZGOO010000116.1:0-3585 GCA_964527505.1 uncultured Oscillospiraceae bacterium
CGAACGAGGCAATCTTTCATTTCAGACATTGTAAGTCCCTACCCTTCGAACGTATCGTTTCGTTTTTTTGATTCTACCACATTCCGCGCAAAATTTCAAGCCCTATTATTGCTATGCAAAAGCTTAGCAATCATAATTATGTGCCATTTTCTCGCCCCCTGCGGGGCAAGCGAAAATGGAGCCCCAAAACTTCATGCGCTGTAGGTTTGCCACATTTCGTGCTGCGCCTTAGCGCATGAAGTTTTATACCCCGACCACACGAATTTCACCGAGCGTATACTCCGTCTGCGAAACGACGATGTCGGCAAGCAGCGCCACATCCTCCGGCGTCAGCCCGCCCTGCGGCGCGGCAACGGCCAGGTCAATGCCGTTTTCCCCGATGTAGGCCACGCATTCTTCATAGCCCTTGGCCAGAACGAGGCTTTCAATTTGCGATTCGGCCAGCGCGTCGGCGATGAGCTTTTCAAGCTGCTGCTTTGTTGAGGCAATGTCGCCGCCCTCGGCATAGGAAATGGTTTCCTGCAAGGTGGCAATGGCCGATTGGCGGGCGGTCTGGCGCGTCAGGCGCAGCTTCGCGAAGTATTCGGAAACCGCATCGGGCGTGTCGTCTGTCCCCGTCTGCGCGGAATCTTCGTCCGAGCCGAACACGAGCGTCGCCTCGCCGAGGATTTTGTCGGCATCGAGCGTGTCGGTCAAATCGGCGGCCACATCCGTGTAGAGCCAGTTGAGGTAAATCCCTGCGCAGACGAGCAGCAAGACGGCTGCAACGATCGCTTGTTTCTTCCACTGTTTCATCTTCGATTCCTCCGTTATTTCATTTTTACCACCGTGATTTTATCCGCGCTTAGGCCCGTTAAGGCAGCCACGGCGTTGACAAGCGACAGCCGAACGGCTGCGCGGTCAGCCCCTTGGCACACGATGAGCGCGCCCTGAAACTTCGGATAGTACACGGCGGCGATTGCCGCTTCATCATATGCGCTGCCTTTGGACAAAATCACCGTTTTCTCCTCGCGGCTGCTTTTTCCGTCGTCCGTCTGCGCGCTCACGTCGCTTTGATAGACCGTTCGGCTGCCGCTTTGCAGCGTTAAAAGCACATTCACCTGCCCCGCGCCGTCGATTTTGGCCAGAAGCGCCGAAAGGCGCTGCTCGAGCGCGTCCACATACTGCCTGTCGCTCTGCGAGATGTCCGCGCTTTGCGCGCGCGTCTCTTCGGATTCGCTCTTCCCGCCGGGCAAAAGCAGCAAAACGACGCCCGCAAGCACCAAAAGAAGCAGATAGCGGTATTTTTTCAAAAACGCCGGCAGGCGCGCGAAAAGCTCTGTTTTTTTCATTCGGAAATCCTCCATTTCTGCCGCGAGGGCGGAATATCCAGCGTGTCGCGCAGAAAATCGCACAAAAGCGTCTGCTGCTGCGGCGTTGCCGCGCCGATCAGCTCCACGGTCAGAGGCTGCGGAAATTCTTCGGTGCTGACCGTGACGGAAATTTCAAGCTGCGCGCCGAGTGACTGCGCCTGCGACAAAATCAGACGCTCGGTGGATTCTTTCACCTGCGCGCGCAACAGCGCGGCGGCGCGTTCTTCGTAGGCTTCGGCGTCAAAATCGCGCGTGGCATACTGCTGATCGAGCAGCTCGACGATTTCGCGCAGATCGAGCTTCGACAGCGGCACCGCAACGCAGAGAATCACTAAAAGTCCCACGCAGAAGCGCGCCACGCGCGAAGCCGTCCCCTCGCGCAGAAACACCCCCACGATGGCGCAGAGCATCGACGCGACCGTGATTGCAAGAAGGTAAGAAGCAAGCGTTTTCATCCTGTCACCGCTTTCAAAAAACACAAAATTGAGAAAAAGGCCGCCGTCGCGCACACGCCGCACATGGCAAGAAGATACCCCATCGCCGAAGAAAAGCGCTTCAAAAGCGCCGTATGGCTGCGCAGCGCCACCGTCGCGCTCGCGGCGGACGTCACCTTGAGCATCAGATATTGCACGCCGATGCGCAAAAAAGGCGTAATCACCACGGACAAAACCGCCAGCATCCCGAACACGCCCACCGTCGCCTTTACGCTCGCGGCGCCCGCCAAAATCGTCTCCGACGCGTCGGAGAGGATGCCGCCCACCACGGGCACCATCGCTGAAAACGCCGCCTTGGTCGCCTTGAGCGCGCTTGCGTCGCTTGCTCCCGAGACGACGCCCGTGACGGAAAGATAGCCCACGAACGCATAGAGCATCAACCGCAGCGCCTTGGAAATGCACCAGCCGAGCAGCTCGCAAAGCTCGCCGAGCGTGTCGTTTCCCAAAGCGGCCTCGGCGGTCGAGAGCGCGATGTAGAAATAGGTCGCGGGAATCAAAATGCCCGTAACGGCGCGCATTAAAATCTGCGAAAAAAGCATCGTCCCGCCGTAAAGCGCCGCTGCGCTGCCCGTGCCGCCCTGTAGGCTCACCGCTCCGGCAAGGACGGGCATTAAAACGCCCGTGTAGTCCGTTAAATCGTTGAGCGTTTCGGTCGCAAGCTGCATCATGCTCTGAAAACCAAAGAGAAAGGCCGCGCCGAGCCCGAGCGCGCCCGCACAGGCCACGGCCAGAGGCGCCGCCTCCTGAGAAAAGAGCTTCGCCAGCGCGCAAAGCAGCACGATGGCAAGCAAAATTCCGCAAAGGCGCAGCCCTTGCTTCGGGTCAACGCCGCCGGAGAGCGCGGTGCGCACGATTCGTTTTACCTGCGCCCAGAGGTCATTGGTCTGCGTGGCGCTCAGCCCGTCCATAAGATCTGCGGCCTCGGACGGAAGCTGCTTTTCCAGCGCCTCGGCTTCGGGAAGCAGCACGTCCTCGGCAGAGGCATTGCAAAGAAAAAGCGAGAGTATCAGAAGGCATAAAAACAGCTTTTTCATATCATCCTCCGCTCATCGTTTGCAGCAGCGCCAGAACCGCCTCGAAAAGCGGCATGGCCGCGCACAGCGCAATCGCTCCGCCGCACAGTTCCAGCGCTTTGGCGACGGCGCTTTCGCCCGCATCGAGGCAGACGGCGGAGGAAAGCTGCGTCAAAAGCCCAATGCCGACGGTTTTTAAGGTTGCCGCCATCAGTGTCGAATCCAGTCCGCCGAGCGTTTCCAGCCTTGCAAAAAAGGTCAAAATCGGCTTCAAAAGACTTACCAGGCAGATGCCCATAAGCGCAACGGCGGCAAGAGACATTAAAAGCGCATATTCCCCGCGAAGCTGGCGCAGCAGCCGAATCAGAAGCACGCTCACAAGCGCTAGCGCGCACAGTTTCGTAAAATCCTCCATCAGAAATGAAACAGGGTCTTGACGAGGTCGAAAAGCTGCGCGATTTTCTGCACCACGACGATGAGCACCACCACAAGCCCCGCAAGCGTGGTCATCGTTGCCTGTTCTTCCCGACCGGAGCGCACGAGCACCTGGTTGAGAATGGAAACAATAATGCCAACGGCGGCAATTTTGAAAATCAGGTCGATCTGCATGGTTACACCGCCAAAATCACGATTGCCGCGCCCGCGCACAAAGCTAAAAGCACATAGCTGCGCGCAAGCGGCCGCTGCTCGCGCTCAAGTTGCGCCGAAAGTGCGTCTACGCGCGCA
>CAZGOO010000117.1:0-3535 GCA_964527505.1 uncultured Oscillospiraceae bacterium
GAACCGTGCGCTTTTCCACGCGTTTTTGCTTTTTTTCGGCTTTTTTCGGGTAACTTTGCTGCGCGCCCGCCGCAAAAGCGCGGCAAAAGGGCGCCATCGGGCAGTTTTCGCACTTCGGCGCGCCGTTCGGCACGCAGACCGTCGCCCCGAGCTCCATGAGCGCTTGGGTAAAGTCTCCGCAGCGCCCCTCGGGGTAGATGCGCGCAAGCGCCGCTTCCACCGCGCGGCGCGTTTTTTCATCCGTCACGGGTGCGTCGAGCGCCGAAATGCGCGACACCACGCGAAGCACATTGCCGTCCACGGCGGGGGTGGGAAGCTCGAAGCAGATGGAGCAGATCGCTCCGGCGGTGTATCTGCCGATGCCGGGAAGCGCCAAAAGGCCGTCAAAGGTGCGGGGAAAGTCCCCCATGCGCATAATTTCGCGCGCCGCTTTTTGCAGATTTTTCACGCGGCTGTAATATCCCAGTCCCTCCCAGAGACGCAGAAGCTGCGCCTCCGGCGCTTCGGCCAGCGCCTTAATGGTGGGAAGCTCGCGCAAAAAGCGCTCATAATAGCCGCGAACCGCTTCAACGCGCGTCTGCTGGAGCATCACTTCCGAAAGCCACACATGGTACGGCTCCCTGTCGCGCCGCCACGGAAGCTCCCGCCGATATTCGGCAAACCACGCCAGAAGCGGCTGCACGATCTCGCGCGAAAGCTCAATCTCCATTCGAGGGCTTTGCGCTCTTGCGCCGTCTGCGGCGGCGGGCGGTGGTACGCTTGGCCGCGACAAGCTCATCGAAGCGCTTCGCGGCGTCCGACGCGCCCTCATAGACAAGCCTGCTCACGCGCAGCGTGCCGTCGGCGTCTTTCTGCATCCGCAGGCGGATGAGATAGCGCCCGTGCTCGGGGCAGGTGGCCATCGTCATATATCTGCGCCCCTCCTGCGGGAGCCAGTTGCCGTTGGGCATTTCGCGGCCGCACTGCGGGCAGAAATTTTTCAGGCGGCTCATTTCGCTCATGGCCTTGCTTCTGTCCTCATAGCCGTGGAAGACCGAGCGGCTGATGCAGCCCGCGGGCGGCGCGCCGTGGAAACCGTCGGCATGGCTGCGCAGGGCGCTGCCGTATTCCTCGATGCCGCGCACAAGGTCGAGCTTCGCGCAGATGAGCGCCGTGTGGAACGCGTCTCCGAGCGCGTCGTGCGCGGGGCGGCTGGGGGTGATGCCGATGATCTCCATCGCGCTTGAAAGCGACTTTTGCGAAGTGCCGCAGTCCGTCTGGGCGTTGAAAATCATCTGGGCATTGTACCAGCAGCGAATCCAGTCCGGCTCGTCGTCGTGCAGGAGGATGTTGTCCTCCAAAATGGTGATGTCGTCAAAGCCCCACGTCAGGAAAATACACTCGCCGCCGATCCACTGCCGAAAGCGCGCAAGCGCTTCGGGAAAGGGCAGACCGTTATCGCGGAGCACCGCGTCGGTCAGTCCCGTGAGCTTCGAGACGCGGCTATTGAGCTTTTTATAGTATTTCGGGCGCACGAGCACCTGAAATTCGTCGGCGACCGTGCCGTTTTCCAGAAGGCGCACCGCGCCGATCTGGATGATCTCCCCGTGAATCTGCACGGGCAGCACGCGCTTTGCGGCATAGGAGCCGGGCCACGGCTGATTCCATTCCAAATCCAATACGATGTACTGCAAAGAACCGTTCCTCATCTTTCTCGGGTCGTTTTCTCGGGCTATTCTATCACAAATCCACGCCCATGGCAACCGGAATTGTTTGGCGGGAAGAAATTTTCATCGGAATTGTGTTGCATTTTTTCGCAAAACCGCTATAATAAACGGGAAAAATCGCGAAGGAGCCTTTCCATGACACTTTTTCTTCACGCGCACGCGCACGACCTCGGCCTCTGGCAGAGCGTCCTCGACGGTCTGCTCGACGGACTTTTGAGCATTCCCATTTTGTTCCTTGCCTATCTTCTGATGGAGCTGCTCGAGCGCAGCCGCCGCTTTAACGAATCCATTTTGCATTCCTATTCGCGCAAAGCAGGCCCCGCACTCGGCGGCATTCTCGGCGCGATTCCGCAGTGCGGCATTTCCGGCGCGGCCGCGACGCTCTTTTCCACGGGCTCGATTTCCGTCGGAACGATGCTTGCCGTATTCTTCGCCACTTCGGACGAGATGCTGCCCATTCTTCTCTCCTCGCTGCGAGACGGCGGCGGTATGACACTCGGGCGCATCGCGCTCATCGTCGGCGGCAAGGCGCTGCTCGGTATCGCCTTGGGCTACCTGTGCGACCTGTTGCTTCGCCGCGTCATCCGCCGCGACAAAGACATCCACTCTTTCTGCCACCGCGAGCACTGCGAATGCGACGAAGAAGAGGGCAATGTGTTCCTTGCCGCGCTGAAGCACACGCTCAAAATTGCCATCATGCTCATCGCGGTCAATATCGCGCTGAATCTCCTCTTCGAGCTGGTCGGCGTGGAGCACCTGAGCGGGACGATTTTAAGCCATCCCGTCTTCGGCGCGCCGCTTCTGGCGCTCTTCGGGCTGATTCCGAACTGCTCTGTGTCGGTGGTGCTCACGGAGTCGTATTTAAGCGGCGTCATCGGCCTCGGCGGCCTTTTTGCGGGGCTTTTGAGCAACGCCGGCATCGGCGTACTGGTGCTTCTGCGCACGAATCGCAACCGCCGCGAAAACGCGATCATTTTGCTGACACTCTATTCTCTGAGCGTCGTTGCGGGCATTGCCGTCGGCCTGATTTTTTAACGGGCGACGCGTTTCGGCAGATTTTTTGCCGCCCGCGTGCTACAATGGCCGCGCAGCTTACCCATAGAGGCATCCTTTCAAAAGGCCGCTTCTCCCTTTGCGGAGGAGCGGCTTTTGTGTCGTTTTTGCGCGCTTCGGCATAGATTGAAAACGGAAAGGAGGGATTTTTCTGGCACGGATTGTCGAAAAATTCGGCGGCAGTTGCCTCGCCAACGACGAGCGCATCTACGCCGTGGCGCGAAAGCTGCTCGAAGCGCAAAAAGCGAGGCACGAAGTCGTCGCCGTGCTTTCCGCGCAGGCGGGCGAAACGGACGCGCTTTTGTCGCGCGCGCGGCGCATCGACCCCGTCGCCTCGGGCGCGGCGCTGGATCTGCTTTTGAGCGTGGGGGAAACAAGTTCGGTGGGGCTTTGCGCGCTTGCCCTGCGCAGGCTCGGCGCGGACGCGGTCGCGCTCACGGGCGCGCAGGCGGGACTTTTGACCGACGACGCGCATGGACGGGCGCTTCCCCTTTGCCTGACGAACGACCGCATCGAGCGCGCGCTTCAAAGCGGGAAAATCGTTCTCGTCGCGGGCTTTCAGGGCATCGACGCGCACGGCGAC
Organism: uncultured Oscillospiraceae bacterium; assembly: GCA_964527505.1. GTDB lineage: Bacteria > Bacillota > Clostridia > Oscillospirales > Oscillospiraceae > JAZOXB01. The sequence goes on from CAZGOO010000117.1 coordinate 3,343, forward strand.
GTTACGACCCTCGGCCGAGGCGGCTCGGACACGAGCGCAGTTGCCCTTGCGGCCTTTCTGCGCGCCGAGCGCTGCGTGATTTTCACCGATGTGGACGGGGTCTACACCGCCGACCCGAAAAAGGACGCAAACGCCGCGAAAATCGCGCGCATCGGTTACGACGAAATGCTGCGCATGGCGCAAAACGGCGCAA
>CAZGOO010000118.1:0-3529 GCA_964527505.1 uncultured Oscillospiraceae bacterium
GCGCGAAATTCCTCCGTCAGCCGCGTTTCGACCGACTGCGTGGCGGTCATGCCGGGCAAAACCGCGTTGCAGCGGATGCCGCGCTTTGCCTCGTGGACGGCGATGAGCTTCGTGAGATAATTGATGGCGGCCTTGCCCGTGCCGTAGCCGATCTGCGAAACGTCGGGAACGGCGCCGCCGACGGAGGAAATGTTGACGATGCAGCCGCCTTCCTGCATATACCGCGCCGCCGCGCGGCTTGCGGCGTAGACGCTGCCGAGATTCGTCGTGACGGTTTCAAGAAATGTTTCGCAGTCGGTGCGCGCGAAGTCCAAGTCGCGCTTCGGGTCGGACGCGCCGAAGTTGTTGATGAGCACATCGATGCCGCCCGCGTCGGCAAAGACCTCGTCGGCCATCGGTTCGCAGCTTTCCAAGCGTTTCGCGTCGTGATAGACGCAGCGCACGCGCCCGCCCGATTTGTTCAGTTCGTCCGCGATTTCCTGCGCCCGCGCGCAGTCGCGCGCCGCCATATACACCCGCGCGCCCTCTTTGGCGCAGGCTTGCACGCAGGCAAGGCCGATGCCGCGCGTTGAGGCCGTAATCAAAACCCGTTTGTCTTTCAGTCGCATGGTGCTTCTCCTTTTCGTTGTTCCTTTGGTAGACATAAAATTGCCGCGATCCCGCCGAGCACGCACAGAATTTCAACGATTGCAAGCGTGCCGATTGCGCCGAGGGCGGCATCGGCCTCGCTCCGGCCGAGCATTTGCAGCGCGCCGACGCGGTTGGTAAAGAGCGGCACGAGCACCGCCACGCCGAACGGCGCGGCAAGGTCGCGAAACAGGCCGTAGGTGCCCGCGCCCGCGCCCGCTTCCCGCGCGGGCAGACCCGACAGGGCGACTTTGAGGAACACCGTGCCGCACGCGCCGAGGCCGAAGCCGACGAGCCCCAAAGAGAGCATCAAAAGCGCGGTGGGCGTTTCGCGGGAGAAAAGCAGCATCGCCGCGCAGCCCGCGCCCACGAGTGCCGCCGCGCAGACGAGGACGCCCTTTTGCGAAACGCGGTCGGCAATCGGCCCGAGCACGATCGCACCGAGCGAGAGCGCGAGGTACATCACCGAAACGGCGTAGCCCGAGACGGAGAGATTGCCCGGCATCGTGTGGTTAACAAACACGATGGTATTTGTCATATTCGCCTGCAACACGCCCTGCGTGAGAAAAAGCGCCAGCACGCTCAAAAGAAAGCTCCGCCGCCGCAGGAGGCTGCCCGGAAGGATCGGATGCTTCGCCCGCCGCTGCGAGAAAATCAGCCCCGCAAGTGCTGCGGGCGTGGCGGCAAGCACCGCTAAAAACGGCGCGGAGCGCACGCCGAAATTCTGCCCGAAGGACACAAGGCACAGTACGAGCCCAAAGAAAAGGGGCACAAAGACCGCGCCCGCCGCGTCGATTGTTTCGGCGGGGCGCTTTTTGTCGTGCTCTTTTCGCCCGAGAAAAAGGCAGAGAATCAGCCCGAGCGCGCAAAGCCCTGCGCAGAGCCACTGCATCGCCCGCCAGCCGCGCGCCGAGACGAGCAGCGCCCCGAGCGTCGGGCCGAACACCACCGACGCGCCCGAAACGAGCATATACACGGAAAAGCCCCGCGCCGTCTTGTCTTTCGGAAACTCCGAGACGATATACGACAAAATGACGGGCGTCATCGCCGCCGTGCCGAGGCCGACGGTAAAGCGCGCAAGGAGCATAAAGCGCAGGGAATTTGCCAACGCGGAAAGCGCATTTCCCAGCGCAAAGACGGCAAGCCCCAAGAGAAGCGTCCGCCTGCGCCCGAAAAAGTCGGCAAGTCTGCCGAGAAGCGGCGCGCACGCCGCCGTGGAAATTGCCTGCGCAAGCGCCGTCCATGTGGTATTATTGTAGGCAAGGCCGAGATCCTGCACGAACGACGGCCCCAAAACCGAGGAAAAGCCGCCGATGAGCCCAATGAGAAAGGCCGCAAGCGCATAGGGCACGAAGCCGCGCGCGTAAGCGTTGGTTTCGGACATAATTCGCACTCCTTTCGCGATAGTATGCCCCGTTTGAAATGTATTATCGCGAAAAAATCGGGGCATACTTCTTCCGCCGATACCAACGAGCATCAGGGAGGAACGAATATGTCGATGATCCATCGCGAAATTGCGGATTTCCGCGCAAACGCCTTTCACAAGGACGAATTTACGACCGTGAACAAAGCCGACACCTTGGGCAAATGGAGCGTCTTTTTCTTTTACCCCGCGGATTTTACCTTTGTCTGCCCGACGGAGCTGGAAGATCTGGCCGAAAAATACGAGCGCTTCCAGACGCTCGGCTGCGAAATTTACGCCGTCTCGACCGATACGCACTTTGTCCACAAGGCGTGGCACGACGCATCCGAGCGCATCAAAAAAATCAAATTTCCGATGCTTGCAGACCCCACGCACGCGCTCTGCCGCGCCTTTGAGGTGCTCATCGAGGATGACGGTCTCGCCGAGCGCGGCACCTTTATCGTAAACCCCGAGGGAAAAATCGTCGGCTACGAAGTGACCGCCGGAAACGTCGGCAGAAACGCCGAGGAGCTTTTGCGGCGGGTGCAGGCGTGCCAGTTTGTCCGCGAGCACGGCGACGAGGTATGCCCCGCGAACTGGCGCCCGGGCGAGCAGACGCTAAAGCCGGGCTTAGATCTGGTCGGACGGCTGTAATGGAAAACCTCTACGATGTTGTCATCGTCGGCGGCGGCCCTGCGGGGCTGACGGCGGCCATCTACCTTGCCCGCGCGCGCTTTCGGGTGCTGGTTCTGGAAAAGGAGCGCTTCGGCGGGCAGATCGCCATCACCGACGAGGTGGTCAACTACCCCGGCATCGCCAAAACCGACGGAAAAACCCTCACCGAGACGATGCGCAGGCAGGCCGAGCGCTTCGGCGCGGAATTTCAAATGGCCGAAGCGACGGCGCTTGACTTTTCCGAAACCGTCAAAACGGTGCGCACAACGCGCGGGGAAGTGCGCTGCTTCGGCGTGCTTCTGGCCACGGGCGCGCAGCCGAAGCCCGTGGGCTTTGTCGGCGAGGAGGAATATCGCGGGCGCGGCGTGGCCTACTGCGCCACCTGCGACGGCGAATTTTTCACGGGAAAGGACATTTTCGCCGTCGGCGGGGGCTACGCCGCCGCAGAAGAGAGCGTTTTTTTGACGCGCTTTGCCCGCAGTGTGACGATTCTCATTCGCGGAGACGACTTTTCCTGCGCCGCGTCGGTCGCGCAGCGGGCGAGGGAAAATGAGAAAATCACCGTTTTGACGAATACCGTTCTGGAAGAAGTTTCGGGCGAAAACGGCCTGAACTATCTTCGCTGGCGCAACACCGCCACGGGCGAAGTGACCGAGCAGCGGCGCGAGGCGGGGGAGGAATTCGGCGTGTTCGTCTTTGCGGGCTACGCTCCGCAGACGGCGCTTGCGCGCGGCCTTGCGGAGCTTGATGAACAGGGCTATGTGCGCGCGGACGCGTCGGGCAAAACCTCGACCGAGGGGCTCTACGCGGCGGGCGATGTGTGCA
>CAZGOO010000119.1:0-3500 GCA_964527505.1 uncultured Oscillospiraceae bacterium
AGATGCTGCGTACCTATCAGCCCAGAAAGCGTCACCGCGCAAAGGTTCATGGATTCCGCAAGAGAATGGCTACCGCCAACGGCCGCAAGGTCCTTGCCCGCCGCCGTGCAAAAGGCAGAGCTGTCCTGTCCGCATAAGGAACCGTGACCGCACCTGCTTGAATCGTTATCGATAGGATGAGGGCGAACGGAGCGATCTGTTCGCCCCTTTGTTTTCCCGGAGGCATACGATGGCTCAGTCGATCAAGGAAAACGCCGTCTTTCGGCGGCTGTATTATCGCGGCGCAAGCGCGTCTAACCGCTACCTTGCGGTTTATTGCCTGCCCAACCGCCTGCAAACGCGCCGTCTGGGGCTGACCGTCAGCGCAAAGCTCGGTCACGCCGTCGTGCGCAATCGCACGCGCCGCCGCCTGCGCGAGATCTACCGCGCGCTCGAGCCGGAAGTGAAGTCCGGCTTCGACCTTGTCATCGTGGCGCGCTCGGCCGCCGTGGATGCGGAGTTTGCCGCCCTTTCGCGCGCACTTCGCACGCTGCTTTCGCGCGTGGATCTGCTCGATGCGGGTAACGACCGCGCATGAAACGAATCCTACTTGCCCTGATCCGCTTCTATCGGCGCTACATCTCTCCGGCCTTTCCCGGAAAATGTCGGTTTATTCCCACCTGCTCGGAATATGCGCTCGAAGCCATCGAAAAATACGGAGCCGCCAAGGGCGGCTGGCTGACGTTCAAGCGACTTTTGCGGTGCAACCCTTTCAACCACGGCGATTTTTACGACCCCGTGCCGTAATTCGCCACCGACCCCAATCCCCACCTCAGGAGGAACAATGGACATTATTCGCGTCCCATTCGGCTATGTGCTGGAGTTTCTCTACTCCTTCACAAACAACTACGGCCTCGCGCTTCTGCTCTTCTCGCTGATTATCAAGCTCATTCTGCTCCCCGCAAGCGCCAAGAGCAAGAAAACCACCATGAAAACCTCGCGCCTTCAGCCGCTGCTCAAGCAGCTTGAGATCGCCTGCGGCGACGACAAGCAGAAATACCAGATGGAAGTGCAAAAGCTCTATAAAGAGGAAGGCGTCAGTATGTTCGGCGGCTGCCTCTGGAGCCTTCTGCCGCTGCTTCTGCTCATCCCGATGTTCACGGTCATCCGCGAGCCTCTGACCTATCTTCTGCACTTCGATGCCGAAGCCCTCGAAGCGGCGAAAAACGCCGTGGCCGCTGTGAAGGATGTGGAGGCTTCAACGCTCGGTTACTACTGGCAGTATGAGGCGGCCACGAAGTATTATCTCGAAGCAGGTCTTCAAAATGCGCTCAACTTTGAGTTCCTCGGCATCGACCTCGGCCAGACGCCCTCTTGGCAGGTCTGGACGCTTGCCGGCTGGAGCCAGATCGGCGCCGCAATCGTGCCGCTGATTTCCGGCGCCCTCAACTATCTGCAAAGCAAGCTCAGCATGAAGTTCAACAGCTCCGTCGTGACCGATGCCAACGGCGAAATCGATCAGGACGCCGTGGAAAAGTCGCAGCAGAGCAACAAGATGATGTTCATCATGATGCCGCTGCTTTCGGTCGTGTTCGGCTTTATGTACCCCGTGGGTCTGTCCGTCTACTGGTTCGGTCAGGGCGTGTTCGGCATCGTGCAGGATTTCTTCCTCACCAAACACTATCGCAAGGTCTATGAAGCCGAGGACGAAGCGCGCCGCGAGCGCGCCGCAAAACGCGCCGCCGAAGATGCGGAAAGAGAGCGCATCCGCGCCGCCAAGCGCGCCGCCAACCCCGACGGTATCGTGGAAAACACGAGCAAAAAGAAGCAGCAGCTTCGCGAAAAGCAGGAACGCGACGCCGCCGCAAAGGAATATGAGGCGCGCGTGCGTCCGGCAGAGGACGAGGCGGCCCCGAAAAATGCGGGCGGAGAGGAAAACCGCCCCTATGCGCGCGGCCGTGCTTACGACGCCTCGCGTTACGAGAAAAATGACGAAGATTAAATAAGGAGTCCCCATGGAAAAGAGTATTGTCACCACCGGCAAGACCATCGAGCTTGCCATCACGGCGGCGCTGAATCAGCTCGGAATGGATCGCGACAGCGTCTCCGTGGAGGTGCTGGAAAATGCACGCTCGGGCTTCCTCGGCATCGGCGCTTCGCCCGCCAAGGTGAAGGTCAGCTACGAAGTTCCCGACGAACCCGCCCCCGCGCCCGTGCCCGAAGCGCCCAGAAGCGCCCTCGGCTCGGCCTCCCGCTCCAAGCCGAAGCCCTCCGTGGATCTTCCCACGCAGCAAACGGGCGTGATTTCCCGCCCGGGCAAGAAGCCCGAGGAGATGCCCAAAGAAGCGCCCCGCACCGAGCGCAGAAACGACAATCGCCCGCCGCGCACAGAGCGCAAGCCGGACGGCAACCGTCCTTACGGCAACAATTCCCGCGAAAATCGCCCCGCCGAGCGCGGCGAAGCGCCCGCGCAGCAGCGTCCCGCCCGCCCGAACGGCAACAACCCCCGCAACAATAACCGTACCCGTTCCGAGCGCAAGGTGCGCACCCCGCGTCCCTCGCTTCCGACGCGCGAATACGAAGTGGCCGCGCCCGGCTCCGTCGAAGAGCAGATCGAGCAGTTCCTCACCGGGCTTCTGCGCCACATGGGCAGCGACTGCGTGCCGCACGCCTACCGCATCGACGAAGAGAGCTACCGTGCCGACCTCATCGGCAACGACGTCGGAATGCTCATCGGCCGCCGCGGCGATACGCTCGACGCCATCCAGTACCTCACGGGCTACGCCGTCAACCGCGACCGCGAGACGCGCCTGCGCATCAGCGTCGATGCCGGCTCCTACCGCGCGCGCCGCGAGGAATCTCTGCGCCAGCTCGCCGAGAAAATGGCCGCAAAGACCGTCAAATATCACCGCAACTTCACCCTCGAGCCGATGAACGCCTACGAGCGCCACATCGTCCACGCCGCGCTGCAAAACACGCCCGGCGTGACCACCTTCTCCACGGGCACCGAGCCGCGCCGCCGCGTGGTCATCGCCGTTGCCCGCGAGAACGGCGAATCGAGATAAGATTTGAAAAAACTGTCGGGCTCTGCCCGGCAGTTTTTTTGCGCGAACGCGCTCCTTGCACAAAAAATCGGACGGCATCGAAATCGATACCGCCCGGTTTTTTAATTCTTCAGTTCTTTTCCTTGAGCAGGTCGCGGATTTCCGTGAGCAGCACTTCCTCATTCGAGGGCTTCGGCGGCTCGGCAGGAAGCTCGGGCGCTTCCTCCTTCTTTTTGCCGAGGTCGCGCAGGCGGTTCATGCCCTTTACAATCATAAAGACAACGAACGCCATAATGATGAAATTCAGCACGGACGACACAAAATCGCCCAAAAGCAGGTAGTTTACAATCACTTCTCCCGTCGCGGGGTCGGTCGGCACCTCGCCGAAAAGGTGCGGCAGGGCGATTTTCCATTCCGAGAAATTCAGCCCGCCCGTGAAGATGGAAATGATGGGCATGAGCACCTTGTCCGTCAGCC
>CAZGOO010000120.1:0-3463 GCA_964527505.1 uncultured Oscillospiraceae bacterium
ATGAGGGCGGTGAGCTCTTCGTTGACGATTTTCACAATCATCTGCGCGGGCGTGAGGCTTTCGAGCACTTCTCTGCCGACGCAGCGCTCGGAGACGGTTTTCACGAAGTCTTTGACGACTTTGTAGCTGACGTCCGCTTCCAGAAGCGCCAGACGAATTTCGCGCATGGCCTCCTTGATATCCGATTCGGACAGGCGGCCCTTGCCGCGCAGCTTTTTGAACGCGGCGTTGAGCTTGGCGGTCAAGCCTTCAAATGCCATAGTGTTACTCCTTTACGGCGGAAACGGCGGATAAAATCGACTGCGCAAGCGCGCGGACGGCTTCGTCGGGATGTTTCATCAGCTTCTGCGCTGCCTCGGCAATCTGCTCGCGTGCCTGACGAAGCTGCGCGCTTCGCGCCACGCAGCCCGCTGCGCGCTCAAAGCCGAGCAGCAGCGCCTCGGCGCGGCTGACGGCGTCGTGGACGCCCTGACGCGACACGCCCTCATCCTGCGCGATCTCCGCAAGAGAAAGATCCTGATTATAGTAGAGGTCGAAATAGTTGCGCTGCTTCTCGGTCAGAAGCGCGCCGTAGTAGTCCAGCAGGAGCGACATTTGGTATGCGTCGTGCTTCATAAGTCCGCTCCTTTCCTCTTACCTCGGGTATTATACACGCCCGCGCGCCGCTTGTCAAGAGAAAATACTTGACATCCGCAGATTTTTTTCATACCTTGCCCCGCTTCGGCATAGCGTTTTTGCGGAGGTGACGAACCGTGAAACGAATTTTTCGGGAACATTGGCCGTTTTCGCTGCCGATGGTGCTTTTAGCCGTTTTGCTGACGGTCGCATTGTGTCTGCCCGCCGAATCGGCGCAGGCGGCGTCGTGGGGCCTGAGCTTCCGCACGCAGGGGCAGGCGCCCGTCGGTAACGCGGACAGCGCGCATCTTCGCAAATACGACGCGGCCTTTGTGGGCAATGCGGAGGAAAAGACGCTCTATCTGACCTTCGACGCAGGCTACGAAAACGGCTACACGGCCAAAATTCTCGACGTGCTGCAAGCGCACAATGTACAGGCGACTTTTTTCGTGGTGGGAAATTTCGTCAAGCAGAATCCCGAGCTGGTGCGCCGAATGCGCGCCGAGGGGCACACCGTCGGAAACCACACCTATCATCACTACGATATGTCGAAGCTCTCCGACCTGCAATCCTTCCGCGCGGAGCTGGAGCTGCTCGAGCAGGCGTATCGCGAAGCGACGGGTGAAGAGCTGCCGAAATACTACCGCCCGCCGCGCGGCGTTTACTCCGAGGAAAATCTCAAAATGGCACAGTCACTCGGCTACAAAACGGTCTTTTGGAGCCTTGCCTATGTGGACTGGCTGACCGATGCGCAGCCGACGGCCGAGCAGGCGTTTTCCAAGCTCCTGCCGCGCATCCACTCGGGCGCTGTGCTGCTTCTGCACAGCACTTCCAAAACAAATGCCGAAATTCTCGACGAACTTTTGACGCGTTACGAGGCCGCCGGCTACACCTTCGCGCCCATCGAGCGTCTCTTCGCCTGAAAATCCGCAAAAATCCGCCGAAAAAAATGTAAAAAAGCAGTTGACCTCGCCCCTTTTTTGTGGTAGAATAGCTCTACCTGTGAAAAAGGGGCTTTTTTTCTGCGCCCATTTTTTCGCCTGCGGACGACGCCCTGTGTAGTTTCGGCGTCAGCTAAATTTTTTCATAGCCGCAGGATTGCAGGGAGGCAAATGATTAAGGAGGTGCCGAACACTATGCGAGTCAAGATCACCCTCAGATGCACCGAGTGCAAGCAAAGAAACTACAACACCATGAAAAACAAAAAGAACGACCCCGACCGTCTCGAAATGAAGAAGTATTGCAGATTCTGCAGAAAGCACACGGTCCACAGCGAAACGAAGTAACGGAAAGGAGCCCCCAATGGCTGAAGTCAACAAAAAACCCAATTTCTTTGTCCGTTGCGGCAAAGGGCTGTCCAGATGGTTCCGTGAAATGAAAAGCGAGCTGAAGAAGGTCGTCTGGCCCTCGCCGAAGCAGCTTTTGAACAACACGCTCATCGTCCTTGCGGCGGTCGTGATTGTCGGCGTGATCGTATGCCTGTTCGATCTGGTCGCCAGCGAAGGCATCGGCCTGCTCAAAAATCTTTTCTGATCCGTTATGGCAGAGACAGCGAAATGGTATGTCGTGCATACCTACTCCGGTTATGAAAACACCGTAAAAGCGACCATCGAAAAGACGGTCGAAAACCGCCAGCTTCAGGATTTGATCCATCAAGTCTCCATCCCTCTGGAAACCGTGACCGAAATCACGGACAAAGGGCCGAAAACCTACGACCGCAAGGTATTCCCCGGCTATGTGCTGGTGAAGATGGTAATGACCGACGAAGCATGGTACATTATCCGCAATGTGCGCGGCGTGACGGGCTTCGTCACTTCCGGCAGCACCAAGCCGACTCCTCTGACCGAGGACGAGGTTTATCAGCTCGGCGTGGAAAAGCGCCAGATCGTTGTCGGCTATGCCGAGGGCGATACCGTCTCGATCATCGACGGCCCGCTCAGCGGTTTCAACGGAACCGTGGAGCAGCTCGACATCGAGAAAAACAAGGTTCGCGTCACCGTGTCCATGTTCGGCCGCGAGACGCCCGTTGAGCTGGAACTGGATCAGGTCGAAGCGCTCGACGACTGATCCGCACCGTGGGAGGGGTGAGATCCCCCGCCAAACATACGCGCAAGCGTATCACCACATTCTATTTGGAGGTGCTTATCAATGGCACAGAAAATCACCGGTTATATCAGACTTCAAATCCCCGCCGCCAAGGCGACCGCTTCGCCCCCTGTCGGCCCCGCGCTCGGCCAGCACGGCGTGAACATCGCGCAGTTCATCCGCGAGTTTAACGACCGCACCAAGGATCAGGCCGGTTTCAAGATCCCCGTCGTCATCACCGTCTATTCCGACCGCAGCTTCTCCTTCATCACCAAGACCCCTCCGACCCCGACCCTCATTCTCAAGGCCGTCGGTCAGGACAAGGGCTCCGGCGTTCCCAACAAGACGAAGGTCGCCACCATCACCAAGGCGCAGGTTCGCGAGATCGCCGAGAGAAAAATGCCCGACCTTACCGCCGCCACCATCGAGGCCGCGATGAGTCAGGTTGCCGGCACCTGCCGCTCCATGGGCATCACCGTCGTCGATTGATCGACCATCGCCGAGGACGCCAGTCCTCAATATGTGGGAGGATTATTCCGCATTCACCACTTTAAGGAGGAAAATAACATTGTTTAGAGGTAAAAAATATAAGGACAGCGCGAAGCAGATCGACCGCTCCGTGCAGTATGAAGTTGCCGACGCTCTGGCGCTTGTCGTCAAGACCGCTCCGGCGAAATTCGACGAAACCGTCGAAATCCACATCAAGCTCGGCGTTGACTCCCGTCACGCCGACCAGCAGGTCCGCGGCGCCATCGTTCTGCCC
>CAZGOO010000121.1:0-3450 GCA_964527505.1 uncultured Oscillospiraceae bacterium
GAAAAATACCTACGGTACGGGCTGCTTTTTACTGATGAACACGGGCGATACGCCCTGCGACAGCCGTCATGGTTTGGTCACGACCATTGCCTCCGGCATCGGCGGAAAAGTGCGCTACGCGCTTGAGGGCAGCGTGTTTGTCGGCGGCGCGGTGATTCAGTGGCTGCGCGATGAGATGCACTTTCTCAACGACGCGCGCGACGCGGAGTATTATGCGAGCAAGGTCGATTCCACCGACGGCGTGTACTTCGTGCCCGCGTTTACGGGGCTCGGCGCGCCGCACTGGGATATGTACGCGCGCGGCGCCATCGTCGGCATCACGCGCGGCACGCGCCCGGAGCACATCATCCGCGCGGCGCAGGAGTCCATCGCCTATCAGAGTATGGACTTGGTTGAGGCCATGCAAAAGGACATCGGCGCGCGCCTTTCCTCGCTCAGGGTAGACGGCGGCGCGAGCCGCGACCGCTTCCTTTTGCAATTTCAGGCAGACCTGCTCGGCTGCCCCGTGCTGCGCCCCGTCGTGCGCGAGACGACCGCCTTGGGCGCGGCCTACCTTGCGGGACTTGCCGCGGGCCTCTGGTCGGGGCTGGACGAGCTGCGCGCGCTTTGGCAATGCGACGAGCGCTTCACGCCGCAGATGGATGAGGCGCGCCGCGCTTCGTGCGTGCGCGGCTGGCAAAAGGCCGTCGGGCGGAGCTTAGACTGGGAAGAACACGACATTTAACGCGACACAACCGCAAACTCAACCGCAGGTTGAGCGAAAAAAATGCCGATTTTCCACCAACGGATGATGGATTTCCGCCCAAATGGGCGCTATAATGGGAACATCCGAAACATGAGGGAGTTGACATTCAAATATGAACACAACATTGGGAAAACGCATTTCGTTCCACCGCAAGCGCCTCGGCATGACGCAGGAGCAGCTTGCCGAGCGCATGAACGTCAGCGCGCAGGCGGTCAGCAAATGGGAAAATGACCAGTCCTGCCCGGACATTAGCCTCTTGCCGAAATTGGCGGAGCTTTTCGGCGTGACGGTCGATGAGCTTCTCGGCGGGCCGACGCAGGACGTTCACGTCGCCGAGCCGATCTCGGAGCGAAGCGAAAAGGAGCAGGACGGCGCGCTGCACATCAGCTTCGGCGGCGCGAAAAAGAGGATGCTCTCGTCCACGCTCTGGTTTGCGGGCTACCTGCTTCTGGTCGGCGGGCTGCTTCTGGCGGCATATTTCCTGCAAATCGATATTTCGTGGTGGACGGTCGTCTGGACAAGCGCGGGCTTCGTTTTCGGCCTGTCGTGGTTCTTCGATCAATGGAGCATCGGCGGTCTGCTCATCGCGCTGGCGGGCGCGTATTTTGAGCTCTCGGCCTTCGGGGTCATTCACTTTGACCTCGGCTGGGACGTGGTGCTTCCGATTCTTCTCATCGCACTGGCGGTGAGCATCGTTCTGGATCAACTGGTTTTCAAGCGCCTTCGCACGGAGCGCGAAAAGAAGCACGAGAAGATGTCCCGCATTTCCTACCGCGTGAACTGCGAGAACGGAATGCTCGACTGCGAAATGACCTTCGGCGACGCCCGCGCGAATGTGGAAACGGAGTGCCTCAAAGGCGGCCGCATCGAAACGGGCTTCGGCGATTTTGTCGTCGATTTTTCCAAAACGCAGAGCGTTGCGCCGGAGTGCAAGCTCGATTTGGAAGCGAGCTTCGGCAACCTGACCCTGCTTGTGCCGCAGCGCTACCGCGTCACGCTCAAAGAGGAGGGGGCTTTTTCCGCCGCGCACACCGAGGGCGCGCCGAGCGACGTGACCGAGGGTACAATCGAAATCACCGCCGAAGTCAGCTTCGGCGCGCTGGAAATCAAATACATCTGAAAATCTTCGGCCCTGCGGCCGAAAAGCGGCGAAAGCGTTGCGGCTTTCGCCGCTTTTTTTCAAAACGGGTAGATTTTCGCGCGGATTTTCGCTATATTATATATGGTATCGCAAACGACTGCCCGAAAAATCTGTCACCGAATCGCAAGCAATGTCGGGAAATTCGCCGCGGCCTCTGCTAAAATGAATGCTGTCAGGAGGGAAAACGATGGACTGGATCACGGGAATTCAAAACGCGCTCGACTACATTGAAGCGCATCTTGCCGAGCCTTTGGATATGGAGGAAATTGCCGCACGGAGCTTTTCTTCCGCGTTTCATTTCCAGCGCGTGTTCAGCATCCTCTGCGGCTACACCTTGGGCGAATATATCCGCAATCGGCGGCTGAGCATGGCCGGGGCGGAGCTGGCAAGCGGCAGCGCCAAGGTGATTGACGTGGCCTACAAATACGGCTACGAAACGCCGGAGAGCTTTGCCAAAGCGTTCCGAAAGTTCCATGGCATCTCGCCGTCTCAGGCGCGCAAAGACGGCGCCGTGCTCAAGTCCTTTTCCTGCCTGTCTGTCAAAATTTCATTGGAAGGCGGTAATGTTATGAATTACAGAATTGAAGAAAAACCGGCCATGCTGCTTACGGGTTTCAAGCGTCGTTTTACCGGAGATCCCAACGACATGAACTATCAGGATCACAATTTCGCCTGCGAAACCCGCGCCAAGCAGTATATGCTCGACGGCCTTTCCCGCGATTTTAACACGGTCTATCAGGTTTTGAAGAATTTCGGCCCCGACGGCTACGATTATTATATCGCGGCGAAGCTGCCCAAACATATCTTGGACGATTTCGAGGAAGATCTGGGCGAGATTGCGCGCTGGTTTGAGCATTTGCAGATTCCGGCGGGCACCTATATGGTCTGCGAGACGGAGCGCACCTACTGGCCGTGCGACTTGCAGGAGGCGCTGCGCCGTCAGGCGGTGAGCCAGTGGCTTCCGACCTCGGGCTATGTGCTGCGCGACGCGCCGGAAATCAGCGTGGTTCACTGGTTCTGGGAAGAGGGGAATGACGCGCTGAACAACTCCCGCTACTGCGAGCTGTGGCTCCCCGTCGAGAAGAAATAAAATTGCATTGGCAAAGAGCAGCCCTGCAAAGACCCCATTGTAGGGATCGCTGTCCTCGACGGTCCGCCGATGCGCTACGATTTCGTAGGGACCGGCGTCCCCGACGGTCCGAAACAATCAAACGGTAGGGGCGGACGACCCTGTCCGCCCATCCACATCCCGTAGGGGCGGATATCATCCGCCAGACATAATTTGCCGCGCATCATGTAGGGCGGGGGCATGCCCCCGCCGAAGGCTTCCCGCAGGGAAGCCTTTTCACGCTTCGCGTGAACGGTCGAGGCATGCCTCGACCCTACGACCGCCCATCGATTTTCACCTCGTAGGGGGCGGCGCCTACGACGCCCCGAAAGGCCCCCTGCGGGCGCAGCCTTTACACAAGGGAGGCTTTGGACCGGCGCAACATCAAAGAGCAGCCCCGCGGGGCTGCTCTTTTGTTTTACGAATCGCACACCAAGGTTCCGGGGGTGTCGGAGA
>CAZGOO010000122.1:0-3445 GCA_964527505.1 uncultured Oscillospiraceae bacterium
TGGAGCCGTCGATCATGACGGAGGTGAAGCCGCCGTCGATGCAGCTCTTGCAGGTTTCAAAATCGGGGCCGTGGTCAAGGTGCAGGGCGATGGGGATGTCGGGGTTGCAGGCGACCGCCGCCTCGACGAGCTTGACGAGATAGGTGTGGTTGGCATAGGCGCGCGCGCCCTTCGACACCTGAAGAATGACGGGCGATTTCGTCTCCGCGCAGGCTTCGGTGATGCCCTGAACGATCTCCATGTTGTTGACGTTGAAGGCGCCGATGGCGTAGCCTCCGGCGTAGGCTTTTTTGAACATTTCGGTGGTTGTGACCAATGCCATAGCAAAACACTCCTTTGAATTTGTGAATTTTTATCAATCGATTTTGGAATATTTCCTGCTGCTTTGCACCATTATAGCACACTTTTTCGGGAATGCAAGAATTATTTTACAAAATAAAAGCTGCTGCGAACCGTGCCTTCGTCGAAGCCGAGGCGGTCATACAGGCGCATGGCGGGCGCATTCGTCTGCGCGACCGTCACGCGCACGCGCGGCGCGTGCATCTGCGCGGCAAGCGCGCGGAAAACCGCCGCCCCCGCGCCCTTTTGCAGCGCGGCGACGCAGAGAACCTCGTCATTTTGCACGCGGCCGAGGCCGACGGGCGTCTCGCCGTCAAAAACATATACGGCCTGCCGATTTTGCGCCAGCTCCCGCCGCTCGGCTTCGTCGCAGGTTTTTGCCAGCGGCACGGCGGCAAAGGCGCGGTTGTAGTCCTGCGCCCAGTCGTCAAGATTCGTGGCTTCGCGGACGGAAAGGTCGGGCGCACCGAGCGAAGCGCGCTCGAGCGTGCGCGTAAGCAGGTGCGTGTAGAGGGGGAGCCCTGAAAAATCGCCCTCACCGGAGGCGTAGACGCGCTCGGCGCCCGCATCGCGGCAGAACGCCGCGCACTGCCGCAGCAGCGCCTCAAGCGAGGTGAACACGCCCCGCACGAGCACATACGCCTCGCGGCGGTAGGGAATTTCGCGCAAAATCAGCGAGGACAGCCCCGCTTCGCAGGTGAAGATGGGCAAATCGTTCATTCTTTCGGCTTGTTGCCCTGCTTGCGGCGGCGATAGGTGTTGCGGTGGATTTTTTTCTTCTGCATGGGCACGAACGACTCCTGCGCGTCCTCGGGGTCCTGACGGCGCGGCTTCTGCTGCGGCGCGGCGTTGTTCTTGTCGCCCTTGTTGCGGTTTTTCCCGCCGCGGCGGCGATGGTTGCGCGGGGTGGTCGCGGCCTCTTCTTCGGGCGCGTGCAAGGCTTCCGACACAAGCGATTCGTTCGTCTGGCGCAGAACGACCGGCTCGAGGTAAGTCGTAAAGGACTTCGGCGCCTCTTCGCGCGCCTTCGCGCCGGAGATGGGCTGCAAATCGTCGGGGATGGGCTCGTCGGTTTTCTTCGCCTTGCCGCTGCGCAGCACGCAGATGTCGCAGTTTTTGTGGCACACGATGCTGTCCGGCTGCTTTTCCAGCCGCACCTGCACGCTCTGGCGCAGGAGATTGACCGACGTGACCGTGCCGCGCCCGTCGGGCGTATCGACGAAGGACTCCGCTTTCGGGCTGGTGCGCAGAAGGTCTTCGTAGGTTTCCTGCTCATAGTTTAAGCAGCACATCAGCCGCCCGCAGGTGCCGGAAATTTTGGTGGGGTTGAGGCTCAGGCTCTGCGTTTTGGCCATTTTGATGGAAACGGGCTGGAAATTTTCCAGAAATTCGCGGCAGCAGAACGGCCGGCCGCAGATGCCGAGGCCGCCGACCATCTTCGCCTTGTCGCGCACGCCGATCTGGCGCAGCTCGATGCGCGCGCGCAGCGCCGAGGCGAGCGCCTTGACAAGCTCGCGGAAGTCCACGCGCTCGTCGGCGGTGAAGAAAAAGAGAATCTTGCTGCCGTCGAACGCGCATTCGGCGGAGACGAGCTGCATATCGAGCTTCAAATCGTCGATTTTGCGCTGGCAGACACTCAGCGCATATTTTTCGCGCTGAAGATTGTTTTCGTAGACACGGCGGTCGGCGTCGGTGGCCACGCGCAGCACCCTGCGCAGCGGCGCGACGACCTCGCGGGCGGTGACGGCGTGATTTCCGCGCACGCACAGGCCGTATTCCGGGCCGCGCGTCGTATCGAGGATGATCGCGTCGCCCGTGGCGACCGTCAAGGTGCCGGGGTCAAAGAAATAGACCTTTGCGTTGTTCCGAAAGCGGACGTCGCAGACGGTGGTCGGCGCTTCGGCGGGAAGCGCTTCTTCGGCGACCTGCGGCGCCTCATCGGGGAAGATATTTTCCATAGTTGCTCCTTGATTTGAATTATCGTAGTAAAATCGAAAGCGCGCCGCACAGATGTGCGGGCGAAACATTGGCGTCCAACTGCCCGAGCGCCTTTTGCAGCGCATCCGCAGCGGCCAAAAGCGCGGCATCCGAGCGGTTTCGGGCAATTTCGGCGCACTGCGGCCACGGGGCGGCGCCCGTGTGACGCAGCGTCAGCGCGCCGCAAACCAGCGCGCGCCACTCGGCCAAAATCGGCCGCAGCGCATCGCGCTTGAGCTTCTCCATCGGCACAAGCACGCGCAAAAGCGCACCTGCGCCGCCTCTGGCATAGGCTTCGGCAAACTGCCGCGACTGCTCGCACAGCGCCTCGCCCGCGCGCAAAGACGCCTCGGCCCGGCCGAGGTAGCCCTCGCTTCGCCGCGCCGCCGCCGAGAGCTCCTCTTCGGACTGTTCGGGGAAACGCGCGCGCAGCGCCGCAAGCAGCGCTTCGTGCGGCAACGGCTGCATCCGAAGCTCCGCGCAGCGGCTTCGCACCGTGGGCAAAAGCTGCTCGGGCTCTTCCGCAAGCAGGAGGAACACGCCATAGCTCGGCGGCTCTTCCATGCACTTGAGCAGCGCGTTTTGCGCCTGCTCGGTGAGCTTCTGCGCGTTCGGAAAGACGAAAATTTTTCGGTTTCCCTCGTTCGGACGGATGCTCATATCCGCGCAGGCTTCGCGCACGCGCTGCACGCCGATGGTCGCTTTTTCCGGCTCGTCCACAGAAATGACATCCGGGTGCGCCCGGTCGAGCACCTTGCGGCACTGCGCGCAAGCACAGCAGGGCGCGTCTTGCCGCGTGCATTGCAGCGCCGCGCACAGCCACCGCGTCAGCGTCTTTTTGCCCGCGCCTTCGGGCCCCGTGATGAGCAGGGCGTGGCTCAGCGTACCGCGCGCGAGCGCGGCGCGCAGGCGCCGTTTGAGTAGCTCGTTTCCGAGCAGGGTGCACTCTGCCATGCTCCGTCCTCCCGATACCTTTCTAACATACCATTATACCAACATTCCCGCACAATTTCCAGACCTTTTTTCGATTTTTCCGAAAAAGTGCGGAAAAAGCCGCGTGCGCTCCGCGCATAATCTCCCTTTTTCGGCAAACAATACCCCTGCGCGAACATTTTTACACGAGGGGGAA
>CAZGOO010000123.1:0-3436 GCA_964527505.1 uncultured Oscillospiraceae bacterium
GCAGCGTCAGCTCATAGCCGTGGATTTGCAGCTCCATCGGGTCGCCCATCGGCGCGAATTTTACCACCGTAAACTCCGCGCCCGGAATCACGCCCATGTCCAGAAAATGCTGCCGCAGGCTCCCCTGCCCGCCGACGGCGGTGACAACGGCGCTCGCACCGACCTGTAATTCTTTCAGGGTCATAGCTTCGCCCCTTCTTTCTTTCGCGTATATGAAAGTTCCCTTTTCAGCTCCGTGACGGTCAGCACTTTGCCCTCGACGCAAAAACGCACCGTAAACTCGGCAAAGCGCATCGAATAAACGCGGCCGTCTGCGTGGTACTGCGGGCGCGGGTCGTTGGCAAGCACGCCCGTAAGCGCCGCGCGCTCCTTTTCGGAAAGCTGCGCCGCCGTCTGCTGCGGCAGGCAAACTTCAAGCGTCTCGGGTGCGGCGCCGGCAAAGCCGCCGAGTGCCTCGGGGTGGGCATCGGCATAGGGAATGTAGGGTTTGATGTCGAAAATCGGCGTGCCGTCCATCAAATCGCCGCCCGCGACCTCAAGAACCGTCCCGCGCTCCGCCGTTTTGTGCAGCCCGAGCAGTCGCACGCACGAAAGCCCGATGGGATTCGGCCGAAAGGGCGAGCGCGTGGCAAACACGCCCATGCGCACATTGCCGCCCAGACGCGGCGGGCGCACGGTCGGCGACCAGTCCTCGCGCACCGCTTCGGAAAATTCCCAGAGAAGCCACAGGTGCGAAAAGCCCTCCAGACCGCGCAGCGCGTCGTCGTTGCGGTAGTCCTGCTCAAAAACGATCGTCCCGCGCAGCGCCTCGACAAGGCCGCTCTGGCGCGGGATGCCGAATTTTTCCGGCAGATCGCCGCGATAGCGCGCGATTATTTTCATCTCATGTGCCATGGCGCTCCCCCGTTTCGTTTTCTCCGCTCAGTATAGCCGAGCGGCGGAAAAATGTCAAGGCGCGGGCGCGGAAAAAACGCCCGCCGGCAAACGCCGACGGGCGAACGAATCAAATCACTGCGCGTGATCGACGCGGTACATATGGCAAATCAGCTCGAGGAGCTTATTGGCGTAGCCGAATTCATTGTCGTACCACGCGACGACCTTGACGAAGGTATCGCTCAGCGCGATGCCCGCCTTCGCGTCAAAGACGGAGGTGCAGGTTTCATCGAGGAAGTCGGAGGAGACGAGCGGCTCTTCCGTGTAGCCGAGCACGCCTTTGAGCTCGCCCTCGCTCGCTTTCTTCATCGCCGCGCAGATTTCTTCATAAGTGGCGGGCTTTTCGATGTTGACCGTCAGGTCAACGACGGATACGTCCAGCGTCGGCACGCGCATGGACATTCCCGTGAGCTTTCCCGCCAGACTCGGAATGACTCTTCCCACGGCCTTGGCCGCGCCCGTAGACGAGGGGATGATATTGCCCGTGGCCGCTCTGCCGCCGCGCCAGTCTTTCAAAGACGGGCCATCGACGGTTTTCTGCGTCGCGGTGACGGAGTGGACGGTGGTCATCAGACCCTCGCGGATGCCGAAATTGTCGTGCAGCACCTTGGCCACGGGCGCAAGGGCATTGGTCGTGCACGAGGCGTTGGAAACGAAGTTCATATCCTTCGTGTATTTGTCCAGATTCACGCCGCAAACGAACATCGGCGTGTCGTCCTTGCTCGGCGCGGACATGACGACCTTTTTCGCGCCCGCATTGAGGTGCGCCTGCGCCTTTTCTTTTGTGAGGCACAGTCCGGTCGATTCGATCACATATTCCACCTTGTACTCGCCCCACGGCAGATTTGCGGGGTCGCGCACGGCAAAGACGGGGATCTCTTTCCCGTTGACGATGATTGCGTGGTCGTTCGACTCGACCTTGCCGGGGAATCTGCCGTGCATGGTGTCGTATTTGAGCATATACGCCAGATAGTCGGGCGGGCAAAGATCGTTAATGCCGACGACCTCGATCTCGGGGAAATTCGCGCAGGCGCGCAGCACCATTCGGCCGATTCTTCCGAAACCGTTGATACCGATTCTGATTGACATAATAAATTCCTCCCGTGTTCGGCGCGGTAATTCGCCGCCGCCGTATAACATTCAATTTGTACGACTGAATTTGTATTTTTATTATATACGCGAATCGCGGCTTTGACAATCGGCAAAATCAACTAATATTATTTGAAATCGTTTCCAAGTTTGGGAAAAATGCAAAAACAGAGAAAATCTCCGCTTTTGTGCGCGAAAAATCCCCGCCGTCCTCAAACGGCGGGGCAACTGTCATGCTTTGTGAATATACAGGATTCCGAGGCAGCCTTCGCCGCAGTGGCAGGAAATGGTGCAGCCGGCCGTCGTTTCGACGATTTCTTCAAAATCGCCGCATTCGCAGACGGTTTTGCGCACCGTGTCGAGAATTTCGTCGGGAACGGGCGTGTGGGTGATGAAAATGCGCTCGTAAACAAGGTCGCTTGCGCCTTGCAGGCGGTCGCGCACATAGTTTTCCATGCACTTGGTATAGTTTCCGCGATACTTTTTCGCCACAATCATCTTGTTGTCCACAACCTCGATGCAGGGCTTGAGCTTCAGAAGATTCGCTCCCAACGCGGCAACAAGCGAACAGCGCCCGCCCTTGACCATATAGTCCAGACGGTCGAGCAGAAAACTCGTGTCCACGCGCGGGGCAAAGGCATTGAGCGCATCTGCCAGCGCGTCGAGGCTCTCGGCGGTCTTTGCCAGACGCACCGCCTCCATGACCACATGGCCATGGCCCGTAGAGAGGTTGCGCGAGTCGATGACGCGCACTTTCGGCAGCTCTTCGGCCGCAAGCTGCGCATTGCGGCAGGTGACGGAAAAGCCCGAGCCGAGGCTGATATGGATGATGCCGTCGTATTCTTTGCTCAGCGCCTCAAAGCGCTCGAGATAGTCGCCGACGGGCACGGCCGCCGTGCTGCAAAGCGCGCCTCCGGCCGCGACATGGGCAAAAATCTCGGCGGGGCGGATATCGACGCCGTCGCGGTAGCTTCCCTCGCCCATGTTGACAAACAGGGGAAAAATCTCAATGTCATTGTCCCGAATCTGCGCGGGCGAAAGGTCGCAGGTACTGTCGGCAGTGATCTTAATCCTCATACTTCTTCATTCCTTGCGTTT
Organism: uncultured Oscillospiraceae bacterium; assembly: GCA_964527505.1. Lineage (GTDB taxonomy): Bacteria > Bacillota > Clostridia > Oscillospirales > Oscillospiraceae > JAZOXB01. The sequence continues at coordinate 3,121 of CAZGOO010000123.1, forward strand.
TATTCTGTCTTTTCATTATATCCTCCGCGCGGGGGCTTGTCAAGCGGCCTGCGCCTGTCAGCTTGGCGAAAGTGTGCGATTTTCCCATAGAAAGCGAAAAAACGAAATCGGAGTGACGCCGCTTCTCGCAGCGTCACTCCGCAAAATCTCAGGCCAAGCGCAAATCAGGCGTTCTTCGCGTTGTAGCGCTCGATGGCGATGCGCAGAAGGTCAAGCGCGCGCTCGAGGTCTTCGCAGCACAGAACATAGGCAATGCGGATCTCCTGCTCGCCCGCGCCCTCGGTGGCGTAGAAGCCGCTGCCCGGGGCAAACATGA
>CAZGOO010000124.1:0-3435 GCA_964527505.1 uncultured Oscillospiraceae bacterium
GCCTGAAGCGCCGAGATGACCGACACCTCGTGCTCCACGCTGTTTCCGCCAAAGAGCAGCGCAATGCGCAGTTTCATAGAAGTTCCGCCTTTCAATAGTTGTCGGGGAGGTCGTTTTCGAGCAGAATCACACGCTCGCGGCCACGCGTATCGCAGCCGTAGGCGAGGCTCAGCGCTTTGCTCAAATCGCGCGCGATGTGCAGGCGCGCTTCGTCGAAGCCCGTTTCGCGCACGCCTTGGGCGATGGGCTCGGCGGGCTTTTCGCCCACGAGGACGATTTCGTCGCAGACTTTCGCGGCGTAAGCGCCGAATTCGCGGTTGCGCTCCGCCTGCTCTTTGCCCAGCTCGACCATGCCGGGGGTGACGAGGATTTTATAGCCGTCAAAGAGCGCCAAGGCGTCGATGGCGGCGCGCGCGCCTGCGGGGTTGGAGTTGTAAGTGTCGTCGATGAGCGTCACGCCCTCTCCCGCGCGAAGCTGCAAGCGGTGCGGCACGCTCTCGATGCACTGCGCCTGCGCGCGCAGCGCCTTCGGCTCGATGCCCAGTTCGCAGCAGACGGCGATCGCGCCGATGAGGTTGAGCACATTGTGCCGCCCGATGAGGCGCGCGGAAAATTCAAAGGCTTCGCCCTTGGGGGTGTGCGCGGTGAAGCGCGTGCCGCGCGACGAGACGGCGATATCCGTCGCGTAGTAGTCGCAGGCGGAGGTCAGACCGTAGGTGATTTTTTTGCCGGAGTAATTTTGCGCCGCGATGCGGACGTTTTCATCCTCAAAGTTCAAAAAGGCAACACCGTCTTTGGGCAGGGCATTGACCAGCTCGAATTTGGTCTTGCGCACATTTTCAATCGAGCCGAACGTCTCTAAATGCTGCGGGCCGACGGAGGTGACGATGCCGAATTTCGGCGAAACGATGTCGCAGAGCTCCTGAATTTCGCCCACGCGCCGCGCGCCCATCTCGCACACGAAAATTTTATGCTGCGGGCGCAGCTTTGTGCGCACCGTGAGCACCACGCCCATGGGCGTATTGTAGCTCTCGGGGGTCATGAGGGTGTCGTATTTGACCGAAAGGAGGGTGGTAAGCAGATGCTTGACGCTGGTTTTGCCATAGCTTCCCGTCACGCCGATGGTCAAAAGGTCGGGACTTTCGCGCAAAATGCGCTTCGCGTCGCGCGTATAGCGGCGCTTGATGGCGTTTTCCAAGGGCGCTGCCAGACAGGCGGCGGGGAAAATCCAGAAGGACTGCAAAAGCGTGCACAGGGCCATCGTGCAAAGAAGCACGCGGCGGTCGCCTGTCACAAACCACGGCACGAATGCGGCCACGAGCAGCAGCAGCATCGCGCAAAGCAGCCGAACGGCGCGCTTGGTGAACACCAGCGGCTTTTTTGCCTTTTTCGGGATGCAAAGAAGCGCCAAGGAGACATACATACAAAACAGCAAAATCGGGAAAACGACCGAGTCCGACGACAGAACGCACAGGCAGTCGCCCGCAAGCACGACGCGCAAGGTAAACTGCGTCGCCTCGCGGTTTTTCAGAAGCCAGCGCCACTGCGTGGACAGGCGGTAGGAATTGAGCTGGAACATATGCAGCAGATGTAGCGAGGAGATGACGAAAAAGGCCGCAAAGGGCGCAAGCGTGAGCAGTTCCCAAAGTTGATTCATAACGTTCCCTCCAATTCAAAAAATGATGCAATGATGCGCGAAAATACGAGCGGTTGGTCGAGAAAGCAGAAATGTCCCGCGCCGCGAATCACGGCAAGGCCGGCGTTGGGCATGAGGCGCTCCATCGTCTGCCCGTCGGAAAGGGGCGTGGCGGTGTCGTTTTCGCCCCAGATGAGAAGCGTCTCGGGCGTGACGCCGGGAAGAAGCGGCGTGAGGTCTTCGTTGACCGCCTTGACGAGGCACTCACGCATTCGCGGCGAGGCGGCGGCATAGTCGGCCGAGCCGAAGCGCTTTTTGAGCGCTTCCAAAAAATTCGGAAAGCATTTTTTCACGGGCGCAAAATTCGCCACGGCTTTCAAAATGCGATAGAGCCGCCGCTTTGCGCCGCCTTTTTTCTGCGGCTGCGGGCGAATGCCCGCGCTGTCGATTAAAACGATGCGGCGAATTTTGAAGGGCAGGTCGCGGTTGGCCAGCTTCAGGATGATGCGCCCGCCGAAGGAGTGGCCGATGAGTGTCACGGAGGAAAATCCGAATGTTTGCAGAAATTCCGCGACCACATCGGCAAAATCATCCACGCTGTACGCCCTCGGCGGTTCGTCCGAGCCGCCGAAGCCCGGCAAATTCAGCGCCAGCACGCGATATTTTTTCGCAAGCTGCTCGAGCATTGCGCGGTGAACTTCGTAGTTGGAGCCCCAGCCGTGCAGAACGAGCACGGGCTCGCCCGCGCCGAGGTCGAGATATTGCAGCTTCATGCCGCGTAACGTGACTTCCAAACGAAAACCTCCCTCCCAATCCTTTGGTTTATTGTATTCGATGCGTGCGGAAATTGCGGGAAAAATCCGTCGCTCAGCCGAAAATCAGCGCGACCCACACACCGAAAATTTCGCGCACGAGCATATTGAGATAAAACGCGCGGTCGGTCGTCGGCGCGGCGACGCACAGGGCCTCAAGGCCCTCATGCTTCGCGAAAATCGCGGCGCGGCAGAGGTGAAAATCCGAGGAGACGACCGCCGCTTTCTCCGGCGGCGCGCCGTCCTCTTGGGTGATGAGCGCCAGAGAGAAGCGGAAATTTTCCCGCGTGCTGGTGGACGCTTCCTCTTTTCGCAGGCGGGCGGGGTCGATGCCGCGCGCGGTGAGATAGCGGTACATACACTCCGCTTCGGAAATGTCCTCGCCCGCGCCTTTGCCGCCGGAAAGGACGGCTTTCGCTTCGGGGTAGCGCTCGAGGTAGTCTTGGGCGGTGTTCAGGCGGTGGCGAAGGGTCACGCTGGGCGTCTCGCCGTCTACGCCCGCGCCGAGGACGATGAGCCATTCGGCTTCGTCTTCGCTACTGCCCGAGGCGCACGAGAGAATCCAAGCCCCCGTGGCGGCGGCAAGCAGGGCGGCGAGCGCAAGCCCGCCCAGCAGCACCCGCCGCGCCCACTTCATCGCGCGCGGCAAGCGCCCGCGCAGCGCGGAAATTGCGCCGAAGAGCAGGAAAATGCACGCGCAGCCGCACAGAAACATCCCCGCAAAGCCCATGCCGTAAACAAATTTGCGCACGAAGATGCCAAGCAGAATTAAGATTGCGGCGGGCAGAAGGTAGCGCAGTTTCACGGGAAAAGGTAGCCCTTTAAGACGCGAAGCGTGTTCAAAACGCCGTCTTTGTGGCTGCGCTCATAGCCGTGCGAGGCGTAAACGCCCGCGCCGATGAGGCCGTGGCGCAGGTCGTGGCCTGCGCTGAGTGTGGCTTCCACGTCCGAGCCGTAGTGCGGGTAAATATCGAGCGCGTAGTCGGC
>CAZGOO010000125.1:0-3425 GCA_964527505.1 uncultured Oscillospiraceae bacterium
AGCAAACTCCCCGACAAGGCGCTTGAAGGCGTCTGCGGCGGAATCATCGTCAAGAGCCTGATGCCGGTGCGCGAATGGGACATGGCCTGCGGAAACTACGAATGCCGCGTGTGCAAAATGCACGGCATCCTGCGCGCCGAGCACAAAGCGGGCTGCTCCGTCCTCTCTCTTGAGTATCCCGCGACCGACGACCCCGCCATGAAAGACTACTATACCGGCCATAATTTCTGCGGTTCGTGCAGTCACTGCGTCGCCGACGGCGACGGCAAACTGCGCTGCACCGCCGATGCGGGCTGATTTTTAAGGAGGAACCCCCATGGAACAGAAACCCACACTGCCGATTGCGCGCCCGCTCAATGACGAATTGCTCAAATCCGTCGCCGGCGGCGCCGTCCCGCCGATCAGCAGGGTCGATTACTGGCAGGACGCCTGCGACCGCTACAAATGCAGCCAGTGCGGCGCCAGCGGCAAAAGCGTGCTCGTACATTCCTCAAGCTGCGTTATCATCGGCTTTGAGGGCGGCCCGTTCGACGAAAACACCCAGCAAATCAACCACTGCTACTCGTGCAGATTTTGCGTCGCCGGCCTGAACTACCCCAAAGACAAAAACGACCTTTACTGCCCCTACGGCTGAGAACAGGAGAACCATCATGAATGTAAACAAAGAACTTCTCATCAAGAAAGCGCGCGAGGCAAAAAGCGCGCAGGAGCTTGCCGAATTGGCAAAGCAGAACGGCGTTGAACTGAGCGAAGAATCCGCGCAGGCCTATTTCGCGCTTCTGAATCAGAAGCACGAAAGCGGCGCCGTTTCCGACGAAGAGCTGGAAAATGTCTCCGGCGGCGGCTGCCGCAAGGGCGGCAAGCTCGTCGTTTCCGCACTGCACGTCTGCGACGACTGGAGATGCGAAACCTGCGGCGGCAACGCCCAGCACGTCAACGTTCCCAATGAGGACGTCCTGTTCGGCGCGAAGCACCGTTGCATTGACGGCGTGGCCGTCACAAGAATCTGCGGCAAATGCAAATATTGCTCCTACGAAGACGGTCTGTGGCTGTGCTCGCATAAATAAGCCCTCCCCGAAAGGAGCACCCCGTCATGCGCTACATTCTGAATTCCCATATTGCCCTGCGCACATGGCGGTGCGTTCCCTGCGCATATTATGTCAAAGGCGAGCGCGACGCCAAGGGCCTGAAGCAGGAAGAATTCGACTTTCTCTGCGCCTGCGACGGCCAACATGAACTGCCCGCTCCGGCGGGCAGTCCGCTTGCCGCGCAGCTTCTTGCGCGCGGCCTCATTCGCATCGCGCAAGAGGGCGAAGCGCCCGACGCATGGAGCCTGCCGCGCCTGTGCGACAATCGCTACTTCCCCGCGATGAACTGGATGATTACCGGCCGCTGCAACTACAACTGCCTGCACTGCTTCAATGCCGCCGACAATGCGCCCTTAATGAGCCAGTGGACGCTTGCCGAGGCCGAGGCGCTGCTCGACGATGCGCAGCAGTGCGGCATCAACGCTTTGACCCTCACGGGCGGCGAGCCGCTGTGCCACCCCGATTTTTTCCCCATCCTCGAGGGCATTTACCGCCGCGGAATGTATGTGGAAGAGCTCAACACGAACGGCTTTTTCCTCACGGATGAAGTACTCGAGCGCATGGACACGCTCGGCTGCAAGCCGCTGATGAAAATTTCCTTTGACGGCCTCGGGTATCACGACTGGATGCGCTGCCACGCAGGTGCGCAGGAAGATGCGCTGCGCGCGATTCGCCTTTGCCTTACGCACGGCTTTTGCGTCAAGGTGCAGATGAATGTCAATCGGAAAAATCTCTCTTCTCTTCTCCCGACGGCCGATCTGCTCGAGAAAATGGGCGTAAGCGAGCTTCGCATCATCCGCACCACGGAGTCGCCCCGCTGGGTGCAAAACGCGGGCGGCATGACCCTCTCTCCGGACGAATACTACGAGCGAATGCTCGAATTTGTTGCCGAATACCTCAAAACGCCCCGCAAAATGCCCCTTGATATCTGGCAGTTTCTGACGCTTTACCCAAGGCAGCGGGCTTTTCGCCTGCGCCCCATCGAATGCGCGGACGGCGAATACCGCGACACGCTTCCCGTCTGCCGCGGAAATCGCGGCATGGTCGCCGTCACCGCCGACGGCGGCGTGTATCCCTGTATGCAGATGTCGGGCTACTACGAAATGCGCGGCGACCTGCCCGGAAACGCCAAAAAAGACGGCTTACAGGCGCTTTTGCGGCAAAGCCGCTACCTCGATGAGGTCTGCACTACCGTCGGCACGCTTGCCACCGTCAACGAAACGTGCGGCAAATGCCCCTATTTTCGCTACTGCGTCGGCGGTTGCCGCGCCATTGCGCTGGCGCTCACGGGCGACAAGCTCGGAAGCGACCCCGCCAAATGTCTCTTTTTTCAAAAGGGCTATGTGCAAAAGCTCCGTGCGCTTTTCCCCGACTGGCTCGACCTTGCCCCCGCCGCGCAGATTCCCTGAGCGATACAAAAACGCCGCGAAACGGATGTTTCGCAGCGTTTTTTCATTTTTTGTCGTTACGACGGCGTTTTTGTCTGCTCGCGAAGCTGCACGACGGGAACGGCCAGAGGAATTTTTTCCTCCTCAAAGACCTGCTTGACCGCCGCGTTGACCCCGAAATACACGCCCCAGTAGTCCTCGCAGCGCGTCCAGAGCACGAGGTCATAGAGCACCGCGCCGCCCTCAAAGCTCAAAATGCGCACCTCGGGTGCGGGGTCGGGCAGGCACTTTTCGTGCTCGGCGATGCGCAGAAGCGCCGCTTTGACCCGCTGCGCGGGCACATCGAAGGGCACATTCAGCTTCAAATCCAGTCGGCGGTTGCCGTCGGCGGGGTAATTGCACACGCGCGCGGCGGCAACGTCGCTGTTCGGAAGATAGATTTTGCGGCCGTCGGCCGTGACGATGTGGGTGTAGTTCAGATTGATTTCCATGACCGTGCCTTCGTCGCTTCCGAGGACGATATAGTCCCCCACGCGAAAGGGGTGCGTGGCAAGCAGCGTTACGCCTCCGGCAACATTGCTCAAGGTCTGCTGCACGGCAAGCGAAACGGCCAGAGAGCCGACGCCAAGGACCGCCACGAGCGAGCTGACGTCCACGCCGATGCTGCCGAGCGCAATCAAAATAACCAGTCCGTAAAGCAGCACCCGCAGGCACACGCGCAGAATGCCGAACGCGGTTTTGTCCGTCTTGGTGCGCGCGACGATGCGGTCAAAGCATTTGAGCGCAAGGCGCACCACCAAAAGCCCGATGAGCACGATGGCGACCGCGGGCAAAATGCGGTCAAGGGTCAGCGTTGAAAGAAAGGCTTTGATCTCTTCCCAGTTCACTGCGCATTTTCCTCCTGCGGCTGCGGCTTCGCGCCGACGTAGCGCATCAGCTCCTCGCCCGT
>CAZGOO010000126.1:0-3397 GCA_964527505.1 uncultured Oscillospiraceae bacterium
GCTCGGGGCCGCAGGTGTAAAGGTGGGTGTAATCTTTCACTGCGCGCATTCCATCCGTCACGAGTCCTTTTTGCCCGCAGCTTCCGTCGGCGGTCATTAAAAGCACCTGCGCGCCGAGCGCGCGGAATTCCTCCGCTAAGAACACTTCCTGCGCGCGGTTAAAGCCCAAAACCGCCGTCACGCGCTTGCCCTCGGCAAGCAGGCGCTTGGCAAGGCCGTAGAGCGGGGGCACGCCCACACCGCCGCCGACGAGCAGCGCGTGCGCGCCGCTTTTTTGCGTATCGTAGCCGTTGCCGAGGCCGACGAGCGTATCGAGCTGCGCGCCTGCGCGAAGTTGGCTCAAAGTCTGCGTGCCGCGTCCCTGCACCTTATAGATGAGCGTCAATTCGCCCTCTTTTCGGTCGCACACGGAAATGGGGCGGCGCAGATACAGTCCCTCCAACTTCAGGTTCACGAACTGCCCGGGCGCGGTAATCGCCGAAGTATCGCCCGAGAGGGTCAGGCGGTAGACCTTTTCGGCAATCGGCGTATTTTCCAGAATCGTAAAAATCGTCTGCTTCATTTGCTCTGCTCCTTCCTGAAAAGTCTTTCGTCCGTCCAGACGGCTTTGCCGTCCACCGCCGTCAAAAGGCAGCGGCCCGACACCTGCCGGCCGGCAAAGGGCGTCGCTTTGCCCATGGAAACAAAGTCGTTCGGATCGATCGTATAACTGTCGCTTAAATCAAACACGGTAAAGTCGTTGCCTGTGGGGATGCCGAAGCGGCGGCAGGGCGCGTCGTGCAGAAGCTCCATGAGCCGCGCAAAGGAAATCACGCCGGTCTGAACAAGGTAGGTATAGAGCAGCGGGAACGCCGTCTCGAGCCCCACGATGCCCATCGCGCTTTTTTCCAGACCTCTGCCCTTTTCCTCGGCGGAGTGCGGCGCGTGGTCGGTGGCGATCATGTCGATCGTGCCGTCGCAAAGCCCCTCTACGAGCGCCGCGCGGTCGGACGCGTCGCGAAGCGGCGGGTTCATCTTAAACCGCCCGTCCTCCTGAAGCATCGAATCGTCCAGAAGCAGATAATGCGGCGCCGTCTCGCAGGTCACGTCCAGTCCCTCGGCCTTGGCCTTGCGGATGAGCGCGACGCTTTCTTTCGTGGAAATGTGGCACACATGGTAGGCGCAGCCCGTCTCGCGCACGAGCGCAAGGTCGCGCTCGATGGGCTTCCACTCGCTTTCCGAGCAGATGCCGCGATGGCCATGCGCGCGGGCGTAAGCGCCGTCGTGGATGTAGCCGCCGCGAAGCAGCGAATTGTCCTCGCAGTGCGCCACGATGAGTTTGCCGAGCTGTTTCGCTTGCAGCATAGCCGCGCGCATCATTTCTTTCTTTTGAATGCCCCGCCCGTCGTCGGAAAAGGCACAAACCTCTCTCGCAAGGCGCGCCATATCGCTCAAAACCTCGCCCTGCTCGCCCTTTGTGATGGCGCCGTAGGGAAAAACGCGCACAAGCGCGTCGCGCTCGATCAGCGCCCACTGCTGTGCAAGATTTTCCCATGAGTCCGGCACGGGCGAGAGGTTCGGCATCGCGCAGACGCTCGTGTAGCCGCCGCGCGCTGCGGCAAGCGTGCCCGTGCGCATCGTCTCTTTATAAGAAAAACCCGGCTCGCGAAGATGTACATGAACATCAACGAAACCGGGCAATACGACGTAAGAAGAAGCCTCTACCGAGGCTTCGGAGGAAAAGCCTTGCGAGGAAACGGAAACACTTTCCGCAGAGAATTTTCCCCGGCGGAACAATTGTGCGTTTTTCAAAATGACAGCCACCGTCATCGCCTCTTTCGCAAAATTTTTTCTATGATACCACAGCCGCCGCGCGATGTCAAGGAAAATTTTCGTCCGTTTTCGCTCTGTGCAAAATCTCCGAATGTTTCGTCAAAAAATGCGGGAATTTGTTGGTTTACCGTATGGACAAATGCGCGAAAGTGTGGTATGATTGTCGCAAAGTTGCGCTTCCTGTAACTGACGGAATGTGGAGCACCACAATGGAGCAGGAAGTGTTACGCCGCGCCTGAGCGGCAGCCGACCGTCTGGGCACTTCAACTGCTTTTTCAGGCAGTGGAGCGCCCACTTTTGCATTTTACAGAAAATCGGAGGGAATCAGCCATGCACAAAGTCGCAGTCGTTATGGGCAGTACCAGCGACCTTCCCGTCGCGGAAAAAGCCATTGCCCTGCTCAAAGAATACGGCGTTGCCGTCGAGGCGCGCGTACTGTCCGCCCACCGTTGCCCGAATGAGGCAAGAACATTTGCCGCCTCGGCGCGAAGCGCGGGATTTTCCTGCATCATCGCCTTTGCGGGCATGGCGGCGCACTTGGCCGGCGCGATGGCGGCCAATACCACGCTTCCCGTGATCGGCGTGCCGTGCAGCGGCGCAAAGCTCGACGGGCTCGACGCGCTGCTTGCCACCGTGCAGATGCCGAGCGGCATTCCCGTGGCGACCGTCGCGGTAGACGGCGCGAAAAATGCCGCGCTTCTGGCCGTGCAGATTCTCGCCGTGACGGACGCAGCGCTTGCCGAACGGCTCGAAAAAGCGCGCGAAGCCGAAAAAGCCGCCGTGCTGCGTGCCGACGCGGAGCTGCGTGAAAAATACCTTTAATCCGTTCCCCTCGGGAAAGACCCGTACACATAAAAACCAAACACACTACAGGAGGCTTTCAACATGAAACCGGTATACACAGGCAAAACTAAGAACGTATATGCACTGGACAACGGCAACTATCTGCTCAAGTTTAAGGACGATTGCACCGGCAAAGACGGCGTATTCGACCCGGGCGAAAACTCCGTGGGTCTGACCATCGAGGGCGTGGGCGATGTGAACCTGCGCATGAGCATCTATTTCTTCGAGAAAATCAATGCCGCCGGCATCCCCACGCACTATGTAAGCGCGAACCTCGCCGACACCACCATGGAAGTTCGTCCCGCGAAGGTCTTCGGCCACGGTCTGGAAGTGATCTGCCGCCACAAGGCCGTCGGCAGCTTCCTGCGCCGCTACGGCGAATACATCGAAGAGGGCGCAGACCTGCCCGCTTATGTGGAAATGACCTTTAAGAACGACGAAAAGGGCGACCCGCTCGTCACGAAAGACGCGCTCGTCGCGCTCGGCGTGATGACATCCGAGCAGTACGACGCCATCAAGGCGCAGACGCAGCAAATCACCCAGATCGTCGCCGACGACCTGAAAGAAAAGGGTCTGGTGCTCTACGACATCAAGTTTGAATTCGGCTACGACGCGCAGGGTAACGTCATGCTCATCGACGAAGTTGCCTCGGGCAATATGCGCGTGTACAAAGACGGCAAATACATCGACCCCATGACGCTCTCGAAGCTCTTCTTTGCGTAATGGGCGGCTTTTTCGGAGC
>CAZGOO010000127.1:0-3371 GCA_964527505.1 uncultured Oscillospiraceae bacterium
ATTCGTCTGGCGCTGCTTGAAGCGGATGTTAGCTATAAAGTCGTCAAAGACTTCGTGAAAACCGTCTCCGAGCGTTGCGTCGGCAGGGAAGTGCTTGAAAGCCTCACGCCCGCGCAGATGATTGTTAAAATCGTCAATGAAGAGCTGATTGCCCTCATGGGCAGCGAAAATCAGCGCATCACCATCTCCCCGAAGTCCCCCACCGTTGTCATGCTCGTCGGTCTGCAAGGTGCGGGCAAGACGACCAACGGCGCAAAGCTCGCGGGTCTGATGAAAAAGCAGGGCAAGCGCCCTTTGCTCGTCGCCTGCGATATTTACCGCCCCGCCGCGATTAAGCAATTGGAAGTGGTCGGCGCGCAGCTCGACATTCCGGTGTTCCAAATGGGGCAGGAAAATCCCGTGAAGATTGCCAAGGCGGCCGTGCGCCATGCCGAGCAGCACGGCAACGATATGGTATTTTTGGATACCGCCGGCCGTCTGCACGTCGATGAGGCACTGATGAATGAGCTCAAGGCCATCAAAGCGGAAATCAAGCCCAGCGAAATTCTGCTCGTGGTTGACGCAATGACGGGTCAGGACGCGGTCAACGCCGCGCAGTCCTTTAACGAATGGCTCGACATCGACGGCGTGATGCTCACCAAGTTAGACGGCGACGCCAGAGGCGGCGCGGCTCTCTCGGTCAAAGCGGTCACGGGCAAGCCCGTCAAATTCATCGGCACGGGCGAAAAGCTCGACACCATTGAGCCCTTCCACCCCGAGCGCATGGCCTCGCGCATTTTGGGCATGGGCGATGTGCTTACCCTCATCGAAAAGGCCGAACAGGCCATCGACCAGAAAAAAGCCGCCGAGCTCGAGCAGCGTCTGCGCCAGAACAAGTTCACCCTCGCCGATTTCTACGACCAGCTTTCGCAAATCAAAAACATGGGCTCCATGCAGGACATTTTAGCGATGATTCCCGGCATGGGTTCGATGAAAAATCTTCAGGTGGACGAAAAAGCGCTCAGCCGCACCGAGGCCATCATCCGGTCGATGACGCCCTATGAGCGGGAGAACCCGAGCGTGCTCAACTCCTCGCGCAAGCGCCGCGTGGCGCTCGGCTGCGGCATGAAGGTGGAGGACGTCAACCGGCTTCTCAAGCAGTTTGAGCAGATGCAGCAGATGATGAAGCAGCTCAACGGCAAAAAGAAGAACAAGCTCTTCGGCAAGGGCGGCTTCCCGGGCGGTTTCCCGGGAATGTAAACGCGAATTTATGGGCAAAGCACCATAGATCATAAATTTATCTCACTATTTCTTATTTCGGAGGATTTATCCCAATGGTCAAGATCAGACTCAGAAGAATGGGCGCGAAGAAAGCTCCCTACTATCGTATCGTTGTTGCCGATTCCCGCAGCCCGCGCGACGGCCGCTGCATCGAAGAGATCGGCACCTACAACCCGCTGACCGAGCCGGCCACCATCACCGTCGATGCCGAAAAGGCACAGACGTGGATTAAGAACGGCGCTCAGCCCACCGATACCGTCAAGGCGCTGCTTAAGAAAGCAAACGTCCTTTGATCGAGAGGGGCATTTCCATGCAGGAACTCTTGCTCTACGTGGCGAAGAATCTCGTCGGCAAGCCCGACGAAGTCACGGTTGCGCAGAGAGAGGACGGCGACGGATTCGTTCTGGAGCTGCGCGTTGCCCCGGAAGATATGGGCAAGGTCATCGGCAAACAGGGCAGAATTGCCAAAGAAATTCGCACCGTTATCAAGGCTGCTTCTCAGCAGAGCGGTAAGCGCTACACCGTGGATATTCTCGACTGATGAAACTCGGCCGCACCTTGAAAGGTGCGGCTGTTTTTCAAAATTATCGGCGCATTGTCGGTTGACAGAACGCGCGCGGGGAAATATAATAGATGCAAAGGATGTGATAAAATGTCGAATCGTTCGCGGCTCGTGCGCATCGGCTTCGGCGCGTTTGCGATCGTGTGCGCGCTGGCGATGTTTGCGTGCGCGCTGTTCGTTACGCCGCGCTTCGACCTCGGGCTGACCTTTTTGTCGCTGCTCGTCGCCTGCGGCGGCGTGATGCTGCTTTTGCCGCTTTTTTCGTGATTTTTACGCGAATTTTGGCGGAACCTGTCGGCAGGGGAAGCGTCTAATCCGAAAAACTGAGAAAAAGAGGTGCGAATATGAACGGAAAAAATGACGACCGCGTTCCCGAATGGGAGCAGGAGTGGGACGTGGAGGAAATTCTGCGCAGTTTCCGCGAGGAAGAGCGCGCCGAAAGCGCCGAGCCGCAGCAGCCGCAGTCTCGGCAGCCGCAACAGCCTCGGCAGGCGCAGCGCCCCGCGCAGCAGCCCGCCCGTCAAAAGCAAAAACCGCCGAAGAAAAAGCATAAGCACAGCGCTCTGCGCTATCTGCCGCTGATACTGACGATTCTTGCGCTGCTTGCGTGCGTCGGCGGCATTGCCGCGCTGGCGGTCAATATTTTCACCCCCACGGAGACGAAGCCGAAGGTGACGGACTCCTCGGAAGACCCCGAGATCCCCACCCCGCCGCCCACGGAAGACCTCGAGCAGAAAGCGCAGGCGCTCGTTGCCGAAGCAGACCGACTGGCCGCAGGCTACGACTACGACGCCGCGATTGAAAAAATTCAATCCTTCGGAAGCGACTGGCAGACCGTTTCGCTGCTCGTGGAGGCCAAGGAGCGCTACGAAAAGGCCGCGCTCAAGACCGTCCGCTGGTCGGATACCACGCAGATTTCGCACATTTTCTTCCACAGCCTCATCGTCGATACCGACCGCTGCTTCGACGGGGACTACTCCTCCTCGGGCTATAACCAGTATATGGCGACGGTCGCGGAGTTTGAAAAAATCCTCCAGTCGCTCTACGACCGCGGATTTGTACTCGTTCGCATCCACGACATCGCCAAGCTCGTCACCGACGACGACGGCAACCAGACCTATAAGCAGGGCGATATCTATCTGCCGCCCGGAAAAACGCCCATCATCATTTCGCAGGACGACGTGAACTACTATGAATATATGGTAGACGGCGACGACGACGGCATTGCCGATGCCAAAGGCGACGGCTTCGCCTCGAAGCTCACCATCGGCGACGACGGCGAACTGACCTGCGAATATATCACCGCCGACGGCGAAACGGTCTACGGCGACTACGACCTTGTGCCCATCCTCGAGCGCTTCATCGAAGAACATCCCGATTTTTCCTATCGCGGCGCGCGCGCCATCATTGCCGTCACGGGCTATGAGGGCGTGTTCGGCTTCCGCACGCACCCGAAATATAAGGAAACGCTCGGCGAAGAAGAGTACAACCGTCAGGTCGAGCAGGCCAAGCGCGTGGCGCAAAAGCTGCGCGACGACGGCTGGGAGAT
>CAZGOO010000128.1:0-3357 GCA_964527505.1 uncultured Oscillospiraceae bacterium
GGCAGGCCGTTTTCGCGGTAGTCGCGCAAAATGACCGAGGAAACCGAGTGCGACACGACGACAATGCGCCCGCCGCGCGCGCGGTGGCGCAGCAGAATTTCGCGGATGCCGTCATATACTTTCGGCACGCGCGTGCGTACATACTCCTGCCAGAAACGATATTCCTCCTCCATCTCCTGCGGCGTGAAGCCCAATTCGTCCGTAAAAAATTCCGTCACGCCGGGCTCGAAATTTTTCGCGTAGTATTCCTCGCAGGAATAAGACGCCCCCGGACGCACTTGTTCCAGATAGGCCAGAAACGAGGGGTAGTGGATGCTTGCGGTGCTCGCAACGACGGTGTCGTCGTGGTCAAGCACAAGGCAGGGATAGCGCATAAGGCCGCCTCCAATCGATTTTTCGTCCTTACAGCTTATCATATTCGGCCGCAAAACGCAAGCGACGGCGCGCAAATGACGCCTAAAAGGGCAGCGCGCGGAAATATGCCTGAAAGTCTCAGAAATTTTTGCCGAAAAATCTTGAAATATTACCCGAAAGGTGCTATTCTTTATGATGTATGACCCTGTGCGGGAAAACGCACAGAAAGGAGTCGCGATTTTATGAAGGAAATTTCCGCCGCGCGCATCACCGAAACCGTTGCGCGGCTGTGCATCGAGGCAAACACCCTGCTTCCCGCAGACATTCGCCGCAGGCTCGAAGAGGCCGCCGCGGCCGAGCCGTGGCCTCTGGCGCAGAACATTCTCGGCATCCTCAAGGAAAACTATGAGATCTCCGAGCAAAACGCCGCGCCCATCTGCCAAGACACCGGCATGGCCTGCGTGTTTCTCGAGATCGGGCAGGAAGTCCACATCGACGGCGATTTGAAAGCCGCCGTTGACGAGGGCGTGCGCAAAGGCTACACCGAGGGCTACCTGCGCAAGAGCGTCGTGCGCGACCCGCTCGACCGCGTAAACACGGGCGACAACACCCCCGCCATGCTTTACATCGACCTTGTGCCCGGCGACGGCTTCAAAATCACCGTCGCGCCCAAGGGCTTCGGCAGCGAGAACATGAGCCGCATTGCCATGCTCAAGCCGTCCGACGGCTTGCAGGGCGTCAAGGATTTCGTGCTCAAGACGGTCGAAGAGGCCGGCCCGAACCCCTGCCCGCCCATCGTTGTCGGCGTGGGCGTCGGCGGCACATTCGACAAAGCCGCGCTTCTTGCCAAGCGCGCGCTGCTTCGCAACACGGACGAAAGAAGCCCCGAGCCGTTCTACGCCGCGCTCGAAGCCGAGCTTCTGGAAAAAATCAACAGTCTCGGCATCGGCCCGCAGGGCGTCGGCGGCAAGACGACCGCGCTTGCGGTCAACATCGAGCATATGCCCACGCACATCGCGGGTCTGCCCGTCGCCGTCAACATCAATTGCCACGTCACGCGCCATTGCAGCGCGGAGCTTTAAGGAGGCGCAAAATGGAAAAGCACATTACCACGCCTTTGACCCTTGAGAAAGTGCGCGAGCTGCACTGCGGCGATGCGGTGCGCCTGACGGGCGTCATCTATACCGCCCGCGACGCGGCGCACAAGCGCCTGTGCGAGCTGGCCGCGCAGGGCAAGCCCCTGCCCTTTGACCCGACGGACAGCGTCATTTATTTCGTCGGCCCCACCCCGGCAAAGCCGGGCGAGCCCATCGGCTCGGCGGGCCCGACCACGAGCTACCGCATGGATGCGTACTCCCCGACGATGATTTCCCTCGGTCAGCGCGGCATGATCGGCAAGGGCAAGCGCAGCGCGGAAGTTATTGACGCCATGAAAACCCACGGCGCGGTCTATTTCGGCGCCATCGGCGGCGCGGGCGCATACCTGTCGCGCTGCATCAAAAAGGCGGAAGTCATCGCCTATGAAGACCTCGGCGCAGAGGCCGTCCGCCGTCTGGAAGTGGAGGATATGCCCCTGTTCGTCCTCATCGATTCCGAAGGAAACAACCTCTATGAGCGCGGGCGCGCGGAGTATCTGCGCAGCGTGTCGGAAAAATAAGAAAAACAAGAAAACAAGGAAGAATCAAAAGGAATTATTATTGTATGGCTAAGAAAAAATTAGTGATCGGTGTCATCGGCGCGGATGTTCACGCCGTCGGCAACACCATCCTCAACCGCGCGTTTCTCGACGCGGGCTTCGACGTGACCAACCTCGGCGTGCTCGTGCCGCAGGAAGAATTCATTCAGGCGGCCGTGGAAGTCGGCGCGGACGCGATCGTCGTCTCCTCGCTCTACGGTCAGGGCGAAATCGACTGCACCGGTATGCGCCAGAAGTGCGACGAAGCGGGCTTGCAGGGCATTTTGCTCTACGCCGGCGGCAACCTCGTTGTCGGTAAAGTCCCCGTTGAGGAGATTGTCCGCCGCTACAAGGCGCTCGGCTTCGACCGCGCCTTCGGCCCCGGCACCGACCCGCAGGTCACAATCGACTGCCTGAAGCAGGATTTGGGCGTGACGGACTGAAATGAAAGCCATTGAACTCATCGACTTCGGCAGCACCTACACGAAAGTGACCGCCGTAGACGTCGATTCCGAGCAGATCCTCGGCACGGCGCAGAGCTACACCACCGTGCAGACCGATATCCTCGAGGGGCTGACCAATGCCGATGCGCTTCTGCGCGAAAAAATCGGGGATGTCGAATTTGCCGGGCGCTATGCCTGCTCCAGCGCCGCAGGCGGGCTGCGCATGGTCGCCATCGGCCTCGTGCCGGAATTGACGGCAAGCGCGGCGCGTCAGGCGTCGCTCGGCGCGGGCGCAAAGGTCATTAAAACCTATTCCTACGGTCTGACCGAGGGCGACCTTGCCGAAATCGACCGCATCGCGCCGGATATCTGCCTGCTCACCGGCGGCACCGACGGCGGCAACAGCGAAAACATCCTCGCAAACGCCGCCGTGCTCGCCCGCGCGAAAGGCGATTTTCCCATCATCATCGCGGGAAACCGCAACGCGGCGGACGAATGCAGCCGCATTCTTGCAAACAAGCAGACCTACGTCTGCGAAAATGTCATGCCGAAGCTCGGCATCCCGAATGTCGCGCCCGTTCAGGCGCGCATCCGCAGCATCTTCTTAGAGCAAATCGTCCGCGCCAAGGGGCTTTCGAGCGCCGAAGCGCTCATCCACGGCATTTTAATGCCCACCCCCGCCGCAATGCTTGCGGCCATGCGTCTGCTCTCGGAGGGTACGAAAACCGAAGCGGGCATCGGCGACCTTGTGGGCGTTGACCTCGGCGGCGCGACCACGGATATCTACTCGATGTCTCTGGGGCTTCCGTCTACGGGCGCGACCGCGCTGCGCGGCCTGCGTGAGGAATACGCCAAGCGTACCGTCGAGGGCGATATCGGAATGCG
>CAZGOO010000129.1:0-3345 GCA_964527505.1 uncultured Oscillospiraceae bacterium
CGCGTCCGTTTTTTTGAAAAAAGCTCCCTCCCCGAAACAATCGGAGAGGGAGTTGGTTTACATAAGCTGCTCCAGTCGGGCAATCGCGTCGGCGATTGCGCCCTCGCCGCAGGGGCAGACGGCCGTAAAGCCGCCGGAGAGCACCTGTGCGTCGGCGTCCGCCGGGCAGAAAGCAATGTCCGCTTCGCGCAGCATCGCAAGGTCGTTCTGCGCGTCGCCCGCGCAGACAAGGCGCCCGCAGCCGAGGTCGTTGGCCAGTCTGCGCGCCGCTTCACCCTTGTGAATGCCGATGGGGTTGAGCTCGATGATATAGGGCATGGAGCGCACCACCTCGAATTTCCCCGCCGTGAGGTCTTTCAGGTGGTGATAGAGGCGGTCGTAGCCGCTTTTGTCCCATGTGGCAAGCTGCTCGGGCGTGAGGAAAGGCGGCTCGTTGGCAAAGCCGTAGACCGCGAGCTTGAAACACGAGGGCGGCTCCTGCCCGGGGGTGATGTAGGTGTAGCGCACGCCGCTGTGCGCCAGAGCCGCGTCGTGCGTGGCGCTCGGGCCGAGGCAGTAATGCGCATCGACGGTTTGCAGCTCGACGTGCGCGCGCGGCTCAAACTCCAAAATCGCCTTGGCAAGCTCCCCCATCCCCGCGGGCATGGGGTGCGCTTCGAGGAGCGTTTCGGTGCGATAGTCGAAGCGCGCGCCGCCGTTAAAGAGGATGCACGGCGCGTTGACGGGCACAAGCGCCGCCTTATTGCGGAATTTCGGGATGCTTCGGCCGCTGGCGACGGTGAAAATGCCGCCGTTTGCGGTGAAATATTTGATTGCTTCGATGTTCTGCGGCGGGACGGAATTGTCCATCGCCGAAAGGGTATGGTCAAAATCGCTGGCAAAGAGAATGCCGGAAAATTTGCCCATGGCTCAAAGTCCCGCCTTGTCGAGAATGACGGGCACATTGCGCTCGGCGCCGATGGCCATGATGTGTACACCGTCGCAGATGCCGCTTGCGCGCAGTTCGCGGATGAGCTGCGCCGCCATTTCGATGCCGGCCTGTGCGGGCAGACCCTTAACGCCCCGCTGCTTGCCCTCTTCGGCGGCCTCGGCCAGACGGTCGATCATGTGCTGCGGAACATCGATGCCGGGAATGTTTTCGTTCATGTAGCGCGCCATGCCCGCCGCCTTGAGCGGAATGACGCCCGCCATGAGGTGTACCTTGATATTCTCGCGCACCATTTCGTTGACAAAGCGCTCAAGCGCTTCCACGGAGAACACGGCCTGCGTCTGCACGAAGCGCGCGCCCGCATCGACCTTTTTCTTGAGCTTGTTGATTTGCAGCCACATCGGCTCATAAACCGGCGTGACGGAGGCGCCTTTGTAGAACGTCGGCGTGGAGGAAAGGGCGTTGCCGCCGCAATCGGTCTGTGTCTGCTCCATTTTGGTGAGCATCTTCAAAATGCCGACGGAATCGAGGTCGAACACGGGCTTCGACTGCTTGCAATCGCCGACGGAGGTGTGGTCGCCCGTGAGGGCGAGCATCGTGTCGATGCCGAAGGCGGCAGCGGAGAGGAATTCACTCTGGATGGCCATGCGCGAGCGGTCGCGGCCGGTCATTTGCAGAATCGGCTCCACGCCCGCCTGCTTGAGGGCGATGCAAAGACCCATCGACGACGCCTTGAGGCACGCCGACTGCATATCGGTCACGTTCACGCCGTCCACGCGGTCGGCAAGCACCTTGCCCACTTCGATCTGCTCGGAAAAATCACAGCCCTTGGGGGGCGCCATTTCGGCGGTTACGGCAAATTTGCCGTTTTCCAGTGCCAGTTGCAGCTTGCTCATTTCTTTGCCTCCCTCAGATTGACGTGTTGCGGATAGCTGCGGCTGTCGTGGTCATCGAGCGTATGCTCCATGCACTCGAGTTTGCCCAGCTCTTTCAGGCGGTTGTAGATGAGAATCCACGCGCAGTCGTTTTCGGGGTTGACTTCGCACTTGCCGTTTTTCTGGCCGCCGCAGGGGCCGTTGACCAGCGATTTTGCGCAGCGCGTCATCGGGCAGATGCCGCCCGTCTCGCCAAGCACGCAGTCGCCGCAGGTGCGGCACATCTCGTGGAACATTCCGACGCGCTCCGTCTGGCCGACGAAAAGCGTGTCGTTTGCGGGATAGACGGGAATTTTCGCGTTTTCCGCGACCGTCTGGCAGCCGCTTCCGCAGGCGAGGGACACGATGGCATCCGGCTCTGCCGCGAGCAGGGGCTTGATCTCCTTGCGCACGAGCATCTTGTGGCAGCTCTCGTCGGGCAGGACGAAGCCGACGACTTCATAGCCGCGCGCTTCAAGCTCGGCCTTTAATTCGTTGCATTCTTTTTCGCCGCCGACGCCGCAGGCCGTCGCGCAGCTCTTGCAGCCGACCAGCGCGATTTTTTTCGCACCGCCGAGCATCGCCAGCAGGCTCTCGAGCGGTTTTTTCTTGGAAACGATCATAGTTGCAGCTCCTTTTGGTTTTGTTCGGGAACATTCGTTCCTATTATATCGTATCGCGCAGGATTCTTCAAGCCCAAAATTCGCCAAATCCCCGCAAAAAAGGGCGCTCTCCGCCCGTTTGAGCGGAGAGCGCGGAAAATTATCGGGTGCGTTTTGCGCGGGTCATTCGTCCTTGCCCGGCAGATTCGGGCAATCCTCATAACCGCTGCCGACGATGCGCATCATGATGGTCGCAAGCTCGGCGCGGGTGAGGTTCGCGCGCGGGTTGAGGTAGCCGGTGTCATCGCCGACGAACCAGCCCCGCTCGACGGCGTATTTCACCGCTTCCAGCGCCCAGTCGCTCACGCGGCCGGCGTCCTTGAAATCCAGCTCCGTTTCGGGGCTTGCGGGCTCCTCATCGGAGAGCAGTCGCCAGAGAATCACGGCGATCTCTTCGCGGGTAATGAAGCGGTCGGGCTCGAAGGTCGTCTCGGTCATGCCCTTGACGATGTTGTTTTCCTGCGCCCATGCGATGGCCTCGGAGTACCATTTCCCCTCGGGAACATCGGTGAAGGTGCAATCCTGCGTGGCCTCGGGGCAGTTGAGCGCGCGCCAGAAGACGGTGACGGCCATTGCGCGGGTGGTGTTGCCGTTCGGGTCGAACTTGCCGCCGCCGACGCCGTTCATGTAGCCGACGGAGTGGACGAAGTCGATGGCTTCATGGTACCAGTCGGCGGGGCAGTCGGTGTAGTCTTCCACATAGCACTTCGGGCCGACGACCTGCTCGGATTCGTTGGTGGCGTAGTCGAGCGCGCCGACGATGATGGTTCTCATGTCGTAGCCTTCGACGTCGAAGGTGACGGTGTGGCTCTGACCGGGCTCGTCATCGGAATAGTTGATG
>CAZGOO010000130.1:0-3330 GCA_964527505.1 uncultured Oscillospiraceae bacterium
CGACAAGCTGCAACTTCGGCTCAAAAGCGCCGAAGCGATGAACTTCTGAGAAAAAACGGAAAAGGTCGTGTATCGCAAAAGGATACACGGCCTTTTCGTTATAAACGTAGCGCTTTCCAAGGCTCCCTTGTGTAAAGGGAGCTGTCAGCGAAGCTGACTGAGGGATTGTAAAAATCGATAAAGGCAATCCCCCAGTCTGCGTCGCTACGCTCCGCATCCAGCCCCCTTTGCACAAGGGGGCCTTTGGCGGGGCGTCGTGGGCGCCGCCCCCTACAAAATACAAGTCGATAGGCAATTGTAGGGGCGGACGCCCCTGCCGGATATCGGACCGTCGGGGACGCCGGTCCCTACATGATGCTGTGCCGTATATTATTTATATTGTATCTCGCCTGTCAGAATGCCCAGTTGCCGTTGCGGAAGATGGCGACGATGCGGCCGTCGCGGGTGTGCGCGTCGATGTTCATATCGGCCGAGCCGATCATGAAGTCCTCATGAATCATCGATTCGTTCACGCCCAGCGCGCGGCATTCTTCGAGCGTGCGGTTTTCAAAATTGCGGATGGTGTCCATAAAGCCGCGGCCGAGCGCCAGATGGCAGGCGGCATTTTCGTCGAAGAGGGTGTTGTAGAAGAGCAGACCCGAGTTCTGGATGGGCGAATCGTAGGGCACGAGCGCGCATTCGCCGAGGTAGGCGGCGCCTTCGTCCATGGAGATCATCTTCTTGAGCAATTCTTCGTTCTTCTCCGCGTGGACTTCGACGGCCTTGCCGCCTTCAAAGCGGATGGAGAAGTTTTCGATGAGCTGACCCTGATACGACAGCGGCTTCGTGGAATACACGATGCCCTCGGCCTGACCGCGCATCGGAGAGATGAACACCTCCTCGGTGGGGATGTTCGGGTTGAAATAGAAGCCCTGAAGCGAATTTTCGCCGCCGCCCTTGAACTCCGCTTCGGGGATCATGCCCACGCGGAAGTCGGTGCCGTTGGCGCTGTGGTATTCCAGCGACTCGATGCCGAGCGAATTGAGGTATTCGCAGCGGCGGGCAAGGTCGGCGTTGTGTTCTTCCCATGCCTTGACGGGGTCGTCATTGACGCGGGAAGCATCCAAAATCGCCTCCCAGAGCTTTTCGACCGCCTGTGCCTTGGACAGCTCCGGGAAGAGCTTTTTCGCCCATGCCACGCCCGGAACGGCGGCGATGCACCACTGGTATTTGTTTTCGAGCTTGTCGCGGTAGGGCTTGGTGAGCTTGAACTTCGCAACCTGCGCCTTGGCGAGCTTTTCCTGATTGATGCCGTTCATTCCGTCGGGGTCTTCGGAGATCAGGTAGATGCGGCAGGGAACGATGTCAACATAGTGTTGCAGGCGCTCGAGCTCCCACTTTTCCACGGTGGACATCGTTTTCACGCTGCGCCAGCGGGTGTGGATCTTGGCAAGAGGCTGATAGCCCCAGTCCACGGTCACGTTTTTCGCGCCCGCGCGGTAGCACTCCTCAACGACCATTTTGACGAATTCGGGCTGGTCGAGGTCGGCGGTGACGATGACCTCCTGCCCTTTCTGAACATTGATGCCGGCGGTGGCGATGAGCTTCGCATACTGGCGAAGGACGGTTTTCTTCATGGCGGTTCTCCTCTTTCTGAAATCGGTAACTGCTATTGTAACAGATATTTCCCCGCTTTTCAACATTGAAAATGCAGAAAAAATGGGGTAAAATAGAAAAAAACAAAAAACGGAGGCACAGCAATGACGCAAACGGAATTTTCCGCGCTCCTTTCGCGCGGCACGGTGCTGCTCGACGGTGCGACCGGCTCTTATCTGATGGCGCACGGGATGCCGCGCGGAGTCTGCACCGAAGCATGGGTTCTGGAGCATCCGCAGGTGCTCGGGCAGTTGCAGCGGGAATATCTGGAGGCGGGCACGCAGATTTTGCTCGCGCCGACCTTCTCGGCCAACCGCCACAGCCTTTCAAGATACGGTTTGGAGAAAAAAACGGTCGAAATGAACCTTGCGCTGGCGGAGCTTTCCCTTGAAACGGCGCGCGGACGCGCACTCGTCGCCGGCGAAATGACCACCGCGGGCGAGCCGCTCGAGCCGAAAGGGACGATGACGCACGACCGCCTCTTTGACATCTACTGCGAGCAGGCGCAGGCGCTTGCGCAGGCGGGCTGCGACCTCATTATAATAGAGACGATGCTCGGCGTGCAGGAAAGCGCCATCGCGCTCGAAGCGGCGAAGAGCGTGTGTGCGCTTCCGATTCTGTGCAGCCTGACCGTGCAGGCAGACGGCGCGGCGTATTTCGACGGCGACTGCATCGAAGCGGTCAAGACCCTCGGCGCGCTCGGCGCGGCGGCAGTGGGGCTCAACTGCTCGGCAGGCCCCGAGCAGATGCTCTCTCTCATCTCGCGCATGGCGCGCTGCGCGCGCGTGCCGCTTCTGGCAAAGCCCAACGCGGGAATGCCGCACATCTCCGACACGGGCGAGGCGATCTACCCGATGACACCGGAGGGCTTCGCCGCCGAGACGGCAAAGCTGGCAAACGCGGGCGCAAAGCTCGTCGGCGGCTGCTGCGGCACCACGCCCGCGCACATTGCAGCCCTGCGCGCGGCGCTTTGCGACGCAAATTCCCGAAATAGAATTTAAAGGGCAAAAAGACGAAAATCGGCGTTTTCAACAAAGCAACCTTGGTGCAAATTGTGCAAAACGCCGATTTTCGATTTGTGAAGATTTTTTGGGGCGGAAATGTGAAAAATTTACTTTTTTAAGGTTGATTTTTTCGGTCGGATGGGCTATACTCGGAGATGATCGGGTGAGAAACCCGAAAATAACAGGAGGTACAGTTATGTACGATCGCACTTATAATTTCTCCGCAGGCCCTGCAACGATGCCCGTTCCCGTGCTCGAGGAGATCCGCGATGAGCTTCTGAACTACCGCGGCGCCGGCATGGGCGTTATGGAGATGTCCCATCGCTCCAAGGTCTACCAGCAGATCA
Source organism: uncultured Oscillospiraceae bacterium (assembly GCA_964527505.1). Classification (GTDB taxonomy): domain Bacteria; phylum Bacillota; class Clostridia; order Oscillospirales; family Oscillospiraceae; genus JAZOXB01. Next base: position 2,987 of record CAZGOO010000130.1, read on the forward strand.
TCGACGAAGCCGAGCAGGATCTTCGCGACCTGATGGGAATCCCCGCCAACTATAAAGTTCTCTTCATTCAGGGCGGCGCGACGCTGCAATTTGCAATGATCCCGATGAACCTGATGAAAAACGGCAAGGCGGTCTACATCGAGACCGGCGCATGGTCGAAGAAGGCAATCGCCGAAGCCAAGAAGTACGGCGAAGTTACCGTTGCCGCTTCCTCCAAGGATCGCAACTACGCTTATGTCCCCGATTGCTCCGATCTGGACATCCCCGAAGACGCCGACTATGTTTACATCTGCGAAAACGAAACCATCCACGGCACGACTTGGAACAAGCTGCCCAACACCAAG
>CAZGOO010000131.1:0-3319 GCA_964527505.1 uncultured Oscillospiraceae bacterium
CCGGGGAAGCGCTGCAAAACGCGCTGGAGCTTGACGATCTGGTGCTTGCCGATGACGCAGATGAGAAGGCTCTTATTGTTATGCGTAAAGCTGCCGACGGCGGAAAGCTGCGTCACGCCGTGGTGCAGCTCCTGCATGAGCGCCGAGGCAAGCTCCTCGGGCTGGTCGGTAATGATCTCGAACTTGACCGCCTCCTTGACGCCCTGAAGGATGCCGTTTCCGACCTTGCTCGTGGTAAACGAATAGAGCATACACAGAAGCACCGGTTCAAGCTGATAGTCATAGACAAAATAGGACATTCCCGCCACGACCGCATTGATGGTGAAAATAACCCAGAGCATATTGTATTCCGGGCGGAAGCGGTGCACCAAGGCGCCAATGAGGTCGGTGCCGCCCGTGCAGGCGTTGCGGCGGAACACCGTGCCGTAGCAGAAGCCCGAAATCACGCCGCCGGCCAGCGGCGCGAGGATGCGGCTCGTGCCGTTTTCCGTGTAGTAAACGAAGCGATCGAGCGGAACGTGCTCCAGAAGCGCCATCGCGACGATATAGGTCAGCGTCGCGACCAGCGAGCGCACGGTAAACTGGCGATTGACCAGCAAAAACGCGAGGATCATCAGCGGAATGTTGATGAACATCGTCACCGTACTGACCTGCCAGCCGAACAGTTCGTGCAAAAGCGTTGCGATGCCGGGCGCGCCCGCAGGGGCGAAAGCATTCGGCGCGATGAGCAGATTGTAGCTCAGGGCCATCAGTGCGGCGCAGCCGATGATGACCAGATAGTCGCGCACGGCGCGCAGGAATGTCGCGTTTCGGTTCATTTTTGTCGCTCCTTTGATTGTTTTACCCATAATATAGCAACTTCCTCTTCGCTTGTCAACACTTTTTATGAGATATTCTCCGATGATTCGTTCGCATTTTAGCACAATAATTTGACGCATATCTCCCCGAAAAACCGTCATTTTTCCCAAAGATGAACAATTTTTCTCTTGCAATTCGATTGCCTGCGTGCTATCATAAACAGCGGAATATAATTTACGAAGGGGATACACCGTTCTATGGAGGATTTTCATTCGATCACTTCCGTCGCACTTGACGGACACAGCCTGAATCTTGCCCGCTTTGTCGCCGTTGCTCGCGGCGGCGCAAAAGTGGTTTTGGCCGACGAAGCGCTTGAGGCGCTGCGCCGCTCACGCGCGCTTGCCGAGAAAATCGCGGCGGAAAAGCGCGTGGCTTACGGCATCACCACCGGCTTCGGCGACTTTGCCACCGTTGCCGTTCCCGAGGAGATGAGCAGCGAACTTTCCACGAATCTCGTTCTGAGCCACTGCACCGGCACGGGCGAGCCCTATGCCGACGAAGTCGTGCGCGGCATGATGCTGCTGCGCGCCAACGCGCTTTGCGTCGGCGTGAGCGGCGTGCGCCCCGTTCTGGTGGAGATGCTCGTCGAGATGCTCAACCGCGGCGTCACGCCCGTCGTTCCGCAAAAGGGTTCTCTGGGCGCCTCGGGCGACCTTGCGCCGCTTTCGCACATGGGTCTTGTCCTTCTCGGCAAGGGCGAGGCGAACTACCGGGGCGAGCGCCTTCCCGGCGCGGAGGCCATGCGCCGCGCGGGCATCGACACGCTCGACACGCTCGTTTGCAAAGAGGGCCTCGGCATCACCAACGGCACCTGCGCCATGACCAGCGTCGGCGCTCTGGCGCTTTACGACGCGCTGCGCGCCGCCGAGCTTTCCGATATCATCGCTTCCATGACCCTCACCGCCCTGACCGGCCAGCTCAACGCCTTTGAAGAGCGGATGCACACCGTCCGCGGCCATTCGGGGCAGATTCGCGTGGCAAAAAACATCCGTCTTCTGACGAAAGACTGTGAGATTCTCTCCCGCGCGCAGGGCGACCGCGTGCAGGACGCTTATGCGCTTCGCTGCATCCCGCAGGTACACGGCGCAATTCGCGACGCGCTGGAATTCGTTCTTTCCAAGGTCGAGATCGAGCTCAACGCCGTCACCGACAACCCCCTGCTCTTCACCGAGGACGAAGCCGTCATCTCCGGCGGCAATTTCCACGGCGAGCCGATGGCGCTGCCGTTCGATTTCCTCGGCATCGCCCTGTCCGAGATCGCTTCCATCTCCGAGCGCCGCACCGAGCGCATGGTCAATGCCGCTTTGTCGAACGGCCTGACGCCCTTCCTCACCACGCAGGGCGGCGTGAACAGCGGCTTTATGATTGTGCAGTATTCCGCCGCCTCGATGGTTTCGGAAAACAAGGTGCTCGCGCATCCCGCGTGCGTAGACTCCATCCCCTCCTCGGCAAATCAGGAGGACTTCGTCTCCATGGGCACCACCGCCGCGCGCAAAGCCGGCTGGATTCTGCAAAATACCTTGTCGGTTTTGGCAATGGAGCTTCTGACTGCCTGCCAAGCCATCGACATCCGCCGCAGACTCGGCACGCACGGCTCGGGCCTTTCCCCCGCCGCCGAGGCCGTCTATGCGCGCGTGCGCCGCGAAGTTGCGTTCTACGAAGTAGACCGCGAGATCGCGCCCGATATCAAAGCCGTCGAAGCGCTCGTGCGCTCCGAAGAATTGCAGAAACTCGTTGAGGAGCTTGTTCCCGAGCTGTATTGATACCGATATTGATTGGAGGTCTTTTTTATGAATCTTCAGGACGCCATGACCATCCGGCTCGACTACGAACTGCCGGAGTACCCCGCCTTTGAAGAGGGCTATCGCCGCGCGCCGCGCCGCGAAGCGAAGCTCTCCGAGGCCGACAAGGCGCTGGCCGTGAAAAACGCGCTGCGCTACATCCACCCCGACCACCACGCGCAGATGGCGGCGGAATTTGCCCAAGAGCTGGAAGAGCACGGCCGCATCTACGGCTACCGCTTCCGCCCCGAGGGAAAACTCGTCGGCAAGCCCATCGAAGAATACAAGGGCAACTGCATCGAAGGCCGCGCCATTCAGGTGATGATCGACAACAACCTCGACTTCGATGTGGCGCTCTATCCCTATGAGCTCGTCACCTACGGCGAGACGGGTCAGGTCTGCCAGAACTGGATGCAGTATCGCCTCATTAAAAAATACCTCGAAGCCCTGACCGATGAGCAGACGCTCGTGGTCATGTCCGGCCACCCGCTCGGCCTCTTCCACAGCCACAAACTCGCCCCGCGCGTTATCATCTCCAACGGCCTGATGATCGGCGAATTTGACAACCAGAAGAATTTCAACCGCGCCGCCGCCCTCGGCGTGGCCAACTACGGCCAGATGACCGCCGGCGGCTGGATGTATATCGGGCCCCAGGGCATCGTTCACGGCACCTTCAATAC
>CAZGOO010000132.1:0-3282 GCA_964527505.1 uncultured Oscillospiraceae bacterium
ACATGCGGTAGAGCATCTGCGCCCAGTCCTGCGCCTCGGTGCCGCCCGCGCCGGCTTGGAAGGAGACGATGGCGTTGTTACCGTCGTATTCGCCCTTGAGCAGCGTCTCCAAGCGCGCTTCTTCCATATCGGCAACGAGCTTGGTGTAGCCTGCGGTCAATTCTTCGAGCATGGAGTCGTCGTTTTCCTCGAGCGCCATTTCGCAGATGGTCATCAGGTCGTCCCACGCCGCACGCATCGCCTCGAACTTGTCGCGGCGGTGCTCGAGAGACTTCGTGCGCATCACGGCTTTCTGCGAGCGGGCGGGGTCGTCCCAGAAGCCGGGGGCCTCGGCCATCGCGTGCAGGCGCTCGAGCTCATCATAGAGGCTCTGCGGCACGAACGCGGCGCGCAGCTCTTCGAGCTTCGGCTTGAGGTCAGAGAGCTTGACCTTATATTCTTCAAATTGAATCATAACTATCGCTCCGATCTGAGTAGTTCAGGGTTGAAAATCCGCGGGGCGCTGCCCGCGCAGGCGGAAGTGCCATTCGATCGCGTCGGCGATGCGCTTACAGGCGTTTCCGTCGCCGTAGGGATTGACGGCGCGGGCCATCGCGTCGTAGACGCGCGCGTCGCGCAAAAGCGCGGTGGAAAGGCGGAGAATTTCGTCGTGGTTCACGCCCGCAAGGCGCACCGTCCCGGCCTTGACGGCCTCGGGGCGCTCCGTCTCGCGGCGCAAAACCAGAACGGGCTTGCCCAAGGCGGGGGCTTCTTCCTGCAAGCCGCCGGAATCGGTCATTACAAAATGGCAGCGGGCAAGCAGATTGTGCATCTGCTCCACGTCGAGCGGCTCAATGAGGTGGACGCGCTCGCGGCCGCCGAGCTCCTCCTGCGCGCACCCGCGCACGACGGGGCTTGGATGGACGGGGTAGATCAGCTCGACTTCGGGGTTTTGCGCCACGAGGTCGGCGGCCGCGCGGAGAATGTCGTGCATCGCTTCGCCGTAGTTTTCCCGACGATGGCAGGTGAGAACGACCACCTTACGATTCTTAAAATCCAGCGCGCGCAGCGCGGGGTCGGAAAAAACGAAATCCTCGCGCACGGTGGTGCGCATGGCATCGATGACGGTGTTGCCGGTGATGAAAATTTCGCCCGCGACGGCCTCCCGCCGCAGATTTTCCGCGTTGGCCGCCGTGGGGGAGAAGTGCAATCGCGCGATGTCACCGACAAGCGTGCGGTTCATCTCCTCGGGGAAAGGGGAGTAGGGGTCGTAGGTGCGCAGACCCGCTTCGACGTGCCCGACGGGGATTTTTTGATAAAACGCCGCCAGAGCGCCGGCAAAGGTGGTGGAAGTGTCGCCGTGGACGAGCACGAGGTCGGGCTTCGCCTCGGAGAGCACCGTCTCCATGCCCAGAAGCGCGCGGGTGGTGATGGACGAAAGCGTCTGCTGCGACTGCATGATGTTCAGGTCGTACTGCGCGCGCAGAGAAAACGCGTCCATGACTGCGTCGAGCATCTGCCGATGCTGCCCCGTCAGGCAGCACAGGCTCTCGATGCCCTCACGGGCGGCAAGCTCCTGCACGAGCGGCGCCATTTTGATGGCCTCCGGCCGCGTGCCGAATACGGACATTACCTTAATTTTGCTCATGTTTGCCTCCCTTGTGCAGACGCACGGAGAAAAGTTTGAGCGCCACGAGCAGTGCCAGAACGACTACTGCGAGGAATACGAGCGCCTGCGCGGGGCTGCTGTCGGTCAAAACGACGGCGAAGAGCCCCAAAACGGCCGAAATGAGGTAGCACACCGCCACCGCTTTTTTCTGCGAAAGGCCGAAGTCGATGAGCTTGTGGTGGATGTGGCTGCGGTCGGGGTGCATGGGGCTTACGCCGTGGCTGACGCGGCGAATGACCGCGTAGCAGATGTCGAAAATGGGCAGACCCAGAACCAGAAACGGCGCGGCGAAAGAGATGGCCGCATAGGTCTTGAACAAACCGTAGACCGATACGGACGAGAGAACGAAGCCGAGGAAGGTCGAGCCCGTGTCGCCCATGAAAATTTTCGCGGGGTTAAAATTGAAAGGGATAAAGCCGATGCAGCCGCCGGCAAGTGCCGCAAGAAGCAGGGCCGAGGTGCCGGCATTGCCGTCCGGCATGGCAAGCAGCGCCACGACGAGCATACTGCCCGCGCTGATGGCGGAAACGCCTGCGGCGAGGCCGTCGAGCCCGTCGATAAAATTGACGGCATTCGTCAGTGCGACGATCCAGAAAACGCTCACGGGGTACGACAGCCACGCGGGCAGAACCCAGCCGGCGATGTGCTCGATGCGGCAGCCGTGCAAAGTGACCAGAACGGCTGCGGCGATCTGCACGAGAAATTTCAGACCCGCGTGCAGATCGTAGATGTCGTCGAAAATTCCCAAAACGGCAACGATTCCCGCGCCGATGAGAATGCCGCGCAGCTCGCGGTCGATATCGAGGAAGAGAAAAACTGCGGCAAGAAAGCCGAAAATAATCGCAAGTCCGCCCATGCGGGGGATGGGGTGATCGTGCATTCGCCGTCCGTCGCGCGGAACATCCACGGCGCCGACTTTTTTGGCAAGGCTTCGCACGGGAAGCGTGGTCGCGAAAGCGACCGCGGCCGACACGAGCAGCGTCAGAAGCAGCCGACGGACAAATGCGGCATCGAGGGGCATAAGTCTGTTTCTCCTGTCTCAGCGGGCAACGAAGCCCACCTTTTTATATACTTTGCGCAGTGTTTTTTCGGCAAGGAAGCCCGCTTTCTGCGCGCCGGCTTCGCAGACGGATTGCAGATAGGCTTTGTCGGCCATCAGGCGCTCGGCCTCTTCGCGGATGGGGCGCAGAAGCTCTACGACCGCCTCGCCGACGGCCGATTTGAAAGCGCCGTAGCCCTGACCGTCGAACTCCCGCTCGATTTCGGCAAAAGTTTTGCCTGTGGCGGCGGAGTAGATGTTCATGAGGTTGGAAATGCCTTTTTTGTTTTCGGGGTCGTAGCGCACGCAGCTTTCGCAGTCGGTTACGGCGCGCTTGAACAGGCGCATGATGTCCTCGGGCTTGTCCATTAAGGTCACGCGGCCGGGGTCGTCGTTTTCGCTCTTGGACATTTTCGCCTCGGGGTTGGCAAGGCTCATGATGCGCGCGCCGACCTTGGGGATATAGGGCTCGGGGATTTTGAACACGTCGCCGTAGACGCCGTTGAAACGGCGGGCGATGTCGCGCGTGAGCTCGACGTGCTGCTTCTGGTCTTCGCCGACGGGCACGAGGTCTGCCTGATAGAGCAGAATGTCC
>CAZGOO010000133.1:0-3264 GCA_964527505.1 uncultured Oscillospiraceae bacterium
CAAAACGGCGACACGCAGGCCGATCTTGCCGAGAAACTCAACTACTCCGACAAGTCCGTTTCCAAGTGGGAACGCGGCGACGGCACGCCGGACATCTTTATCCTCTACCGAATCGCCACGCTTTATAACATCACCGTGCAGGATTTGCTGCGCACAAAAAAAGTTCCGCCCGCGCGCACGAAGCGCATCCTCATCACCTCCCTTGCCGTGCTTCTGGTGTGGCTGGTGGCGACGGTCGTTTTCTTCTTTTTCCAAATTTTCGACGTGCTCAAGGGCTACGACTGGTATGTGTTCCTCTACGCCATCCCCGCCTCGGGCATCGTGGCGGAGGTATTCAGCGCACTGTGGTGGAACCGCATTTTGCAGGGCGTTTCGTGCTCACTCATCATCTGGGGGCTGGGCGTGAGCGTCGTTATCACGCTTCCGATGACTTCCGCCTTCTGGCTGTATCTGGCCTGCGCGGTGCTGGAAGTGATGCTCATTTTATTCCTGCTTTTGAAAATGCAAGACCGTCTGCGCGAGCGCAGACTTTTGAAAGAGAAACAAGGAGTGAACATCGATGATTGACCGTACCATTGCAAGGGACTATTGCGCGATTCTGCGCGAAGAGCTCAAGCCCGCCATGGGCTGCACGGAGCCGATTGCCGTGGCCTACTGCGCAGCGACCCTGCGCGAGCTGCTCGGCGCCATTCCCGAGCGCATCGAAGCCGTGCTCAGCGGAAACATTTTGAAGAACGTCAAAAGCGTCGTCGTGCCGAATACCGGCGGGCGCAAGGGCATCCGCCCCGCCATCGCCGCGGGCGTCGTCGCGGGCAACGCGCAAAAGGCGCTGGAGGTCATCTCCGAGATTCCCGAGTCGATGCACGGAAAAATCGACGAATTTATCAAAAATGTGCAGATCGACGTGACCTGCGCCTCCTCCCCCTTTAAGCTCGATATCGACCTGACGGGCTTTGCAGCCGGCCACACCGCGCGCGTGCGCATCACCAACAGCCACACGAATATCGTTTACAAATCGCTCGACGGAAACGTCCTTTTGGAGCTTCCCACCGAGGCGGCCGCCGAGGAAAACCTGACGGATAAAAGCTGCCTGAACGTGCGCGACATTCTCGAATTCGCGCAGACCGAGCCGCTTGGCGAGATTGAGCCGCTGCTTCGCCGCCAGTTGGAGTATAATACCGCCATTGCCGACGAGGGTCTGGAGCATCCTTGGGGCGCGCAGATCGGCCGCATTCTGATGCAGGACGGCAAGGCAGACCTCGCCCAGAGAGCCAAAGCCTACGCCGCCGCAGGCTCCGATGCGCGCATGAGCGGCTGCGAAAAGCCCGTGGTCATTCTCTCGGGCTCGGGCAATCAGGGCATGACGGCGTGTCTGCCCGTGGTGGTCTATGCCCGCGCGCTCGGCGCGAGCGAGGAACAGCTTCTGCGCGCGGTACTTCTCTCCGACCTCATCTCCATCCACCAGAAAACGGGCATCGGCCGCCTGAGCGCCTACTGCGGCGCGATTTCGGCGGGCGTCGGCGCGGGCGCGGGCATCTGCTATCTGCGCGGCGGCGACTACGATGCCATCGCCCACACGGTCGTAAACGCCGTGGCCATCCTCTCGGGCACCATCTGCGACGGCGCGAAGCCCTCCTGCGCGGCGAAGATCGCCGCGGCGGTCGATGCGGGCATTTTGGGCTATGAGATGTACCGCAACGGCACGCAGTTCTGCCGGGGCGAGGGCATCGTGGCAGACTGCGTCGATGCGACCATCGCCAATGTCGGCGTTCTGGCCAGTCAGGGAATGCTCGAAACCGACCGCACCATTTTGCGCATTATGCAGCAGGATTGCTGAGAAAAGTTTTTTGTCGCGTCACACTTTCTTCATATGCCTGCCGTATGCTATCGGTAGTTTCAAAACCAACCGTCAAGGGAGCTGACAACGATGAACGAAAACGAAAACGACATCCTTCGTGACCCGTCCGAAAATGCAGAAAGCGCGCCGCAGACGCCTGCCGAGGAAAGTGCTCCGCAGGATTTTGCCGAGGAAAGCGCTCCGCAGGATCTCCATGAAGAAAGTGCGCCCGCCGCGCGCGACGAGGCGGATACGACCCCGCCGCCCGTGCAGCCGCAGTATTCCACCTACTATTCCTATTCCCAGCCGCAGTACCGTTACCAGCCGCAATATACCCCCTGCCCGCCGCAACAGCCCGCGCAGAAGCCGAAGAAAAAGCGCGAGCGCAAAGGCGCATGGCGCGTAGCGGTTTTGGCGGTGTGCTGTGCGCTGGTCGGCAGTCTGGTCGGCGGCGCGGTCGTCGGCGGGATGCTCAATGACGACATCGCCGCGCTCAGCGCGCAGGTGTCGAAGCTCGCAAACTCGAGCAAGCCCTCTTCCGGGACGACGATTCCCGCCATCCCCACCGGCAGCGCCACATCCGAGGGGCTCTCCCCCGCGCAGATCTATGAGCAGAACGTCGATGCGGTCGTCGCGGTCGTCTGCGAAACCGTTTCGCAGGGGCAAAGCCCCTTCAGCCAGCAGATCGGCACCTCCTCGGGCACGGGCTTCCTCATTACCGCCGACGGCGAAATTTTGACAAACTATCATGTCATCGAGGGCGCGCGCAAGATCACCGTCACGCTCAACGACGGCTCGAAATATGCCGCCTCCGTCGTCGGCTACGAAGCCGCCACCGACATTGCCCTTATTAAAATCAACGGCTCCGACCTTCCCGCCGTCACCTTGGGCGATTCCGACGCCTTGGTCGTCGGCTCGCAGGTCACGGCCATCGGCAATGCCCTCGGCACGCTCAATAATACTCTCACCGTGGGCTATCTCAGCGCGCTTGACCGCGCCGTGAGCACCGACAGCAGCTCCACCACGATGATGCAGGTGGACGCCGCCATCAACTCCGGCAACTCCGGCGGCCCGCTCTTCGCCGCCGACGGCACGGTCGTGGGCATCACCTCGGCGAAGTATTCCGGCTCGACGAGCAGCGGCGCTTCCATCGAGGGCATCGGCTTTGCCATCCCGATTAACGATGTGAAAGCGATTTTAGACGAGCTTCGCGAAAACGGCACCGTCACGAATCGCGCCTACCTCGGCATCTCCGTGAGAGATTGCGACGACCCCGTCGGCGCGGAAGTGGTCACGGTGGACGAAACGGCCTGCGCCTACAAAGCGGGGCTGCGTGTGGGCGACATCATCACGGAGCTCAACGGCAAGGCTGCCGTCGGCAGCAGTGAGCTTGTCAGCGCGCTGCGCGACTACCGCGCGGGCGATAC
>CAZGOO010000134.1:0-3259 GCA_964527505.1 uncultured Oscillospiraceae bacterium
AAAATCCGGACACCGATTCCATCGTCTCGGCAATGGCCTATGCCGCGCTGCGAAACGCTTTGGGCGACCGCGCCTTTCGCGCCGCGCGTCTGGGACACATCAGCGACGAAACGCAGCTCGTGCTCGACCGCTTCGGCTTTTCCGCGCCGGAGCTTTTGACCACCGTGCGCACGCAGGTGCGCGATTTGGACTACGACACGCCGCCCACGCTCGGCTCGGCCGTGACGGTCAGCCATGCGTGGTCGATTTTGAACGCCGACAGCGCCGTGGCCGCCATTCCCGTAACGAACGAGGACGGCACGCTCTTCGGAATGCTCTCGGCGGGCGACATTGCCGACTACGACATGAACTCCATGGAGCTGCCGCCTCTGGAAGCAGTGCCGCTTTTCAACCTTTTAAGCGTCATTGAAGGGCGCGTGCTCAATCAGGCGGGAGAGCTGGTCGATACGCTCAGCGGTCGTGTGAGTATCGCGCTTCCGCAGAGCTGCGAAAATCTGCTCTTTACCGCGCAGGACGGTGTGGTCGTCTGCGGCAGTCAGCCGGACATGATCCGAAGAGCGGTGAAGCTCGGCGTTCGCTGCGTGATCGTCTGCCGCTCGGAGGTCGATGAGGAGATTTTGCGCGAAAGCGGGCAGACCTGCATCATTTCCACGCCCTTTGACGCCTTCCGCACGGTGCGCCTGATTTATCAGTCCATTCCCATCAGCCGCATCTGCCGCACGAAAAACATCGAAGCCTTCCACTTGGACGACTTCGTGGACGATGTGCGCGAGGGAATGCTCAAAAGCCGCTACCGCTGCTACCCGATTTTAGACGAAAAAGAGCGCGTCGTCGGCACGCTTTCCAGATATCATCTCATTCGCCCGCGCAGAAAGCAGGTGGTTCTGGTGGACCACAACGAAGCGGCGCAGTCCGTTCCGGGGCTGGCGCAGGCGGAGATTCTGGAAATCATCGACCACCACCGCCTTGCCGATATCCAGACGGGAAACCCCATCTATGTTCGCAACGAGCCGGTCGGCAGCACCACCACCATTATCGCCGAAATGTATCAGGAGCGCGGGCTCCTACCCTCGGAAAAACTTGCGGGCATGATGGCGGCGGCCATCGTTTCCGACACGGTCATGTTCAAATCGCCCACCTGCACCGCGCGCGACCGCACGATGGCAGAGCGCATGGCGCGCATTGCGTGCGTATCTTTGGCGGAATTGGGTCAGCAGATTTTCTCCGCGTCGTGGTCGGACGACAAGCCCGCGCGGGAGCTTCTGTTTATGGATTTCAAAGATTTCCACATCGCGGGGCACGACCTCGGCGTGGGGCAGATCACCTGCGTCAATTCCGAGCATATCCTGCACCGAAAAGACGAGTTCCTTTCGGAGATGGAGCAGACGATGCGCGAGCGCGGTTACAGCCTGATGCTTTTGATGCTCACCGATGTGCTCAAAGAGGGCACGCAGCTCATCTATCTCGGAGACGCGGCGGCCATCGCGCAGGCGTTCAATGCCGATGCCAAGCAGAACACGGCCTTTTTGCCGCGCGTCATGTCCAGAAAAAAGCAGATCATTCCGGCGCTTTCGGCGCTTTGGGGCTAAAAACAGGGCGGCGCCTCGCCGCCCCGCTGTTTTTGCTGCGCACCATGTAGGGACCGGCGTCCCCGACGGTCCGAAAAACCGTAGGGGCGGACGACCCTGTCCGCCCGTTTTTCGCCGTAGGGGCGGATATCATCCGCCCACTGCGTCTCCAAAGGCTTCTCCTTGAGGAGAAGCTGTCTGCGAAGCAGACTGATGAGGTGTAGCTCGCGAAGCGAGCGTAAAATCAAATTGCCGCCTTCGGCGGAACACCTCATCCGTCACGGCTTCGCCGTGCCACCTTCCCCTCAAGGGGAAGGCATTCCGCGCTGTGCGCGGCGGCGGGCGGACAGGGTCGTCCGCCCCTACAAGACGAACTGTGGTAGACGGTCGTAGGGGGCGGCGCCTCGACGCCCCGCCCTACAAGCAGCTCCCATAGGGAAGTTCTGGCATATTGTAAGGCGGAGGGGAACCCCCTCCGCCTTTTTGTCTGTCAGCAGCAGCCGCAGTTATTGTCGCAGCCGCAGTTGTTGTTGCTGCGGCAGCCGCAGCCGTTGTTGTTTCCGCAGCAGCAGAACAGAAGAATGAGGATGATGATCCACCAAGAGTTGCCGTTATTGCAATTCATAGAATGAAACCTCCGTTTTTGGATTTCTGAGCGCTCGGCTCACTCCATATTATGACATCGGAGGAAAAAGGTGACGGGGCATAAAAAAACGCCCGCGCGGAAAGCTAAGGCAAAAAGGGGAGGGCTTGCGATGCGGGAAAAAGGGCGACTTTCGGCGCCTCTTGCGGGCGCAGCGGCGGGACTGGTCAATGGGCTTTTGGGCGCGGGCGGGGGAATGGTTCTGCTTCCGCTTCTGAATCGGTCGGGAAAACTCTCGGAGAAAGAAGCCTTTGCCTGCTCGGTGTGCGTGATGCTGCCGATTTCGGCCGTCTCGGCGGCGGTGTATTTTCTGCGCGGCGGGAGCATCCCGCCGGAGGCGCCCGCGTATCTCTTCGGCGGCGCGCTCGGGGGAATCGCGGCGGGACTTCTTTTGCGCCGCGTCAGGGCAAACTGGCTGCACCGCGCGCTCGGCGCTTTGATGCTCTTCGGCGCGGTGCGCCTTTTGATGCAATGATCGCCGCGCTTGCGGGGCTCGTGTGCGGGGTGCTTTCGGGCATGGGCATCGGCGGCGGGACGCTTCTGATGCTTTGGATGACGGCGGTGCAGTCGGTCGAGCAGGTCGCGGCGCAGAGCATCAACCTGCTCTATTTTCTTCCGACGGGGCTTTGCGCGCTTATTTTGCACATCAAAAACGGCCTTGTCCGCGCGAAAATCGTCCTGCCCGCGATTGCGGCGGGCTGCCCGGCGGCCATCGCGGCGGCGTATTTCGCCACAAACCTCGATGCGTCGCTTCTGCGCAAGCTCTTCGGCGGGCTTTTGGTGATTGTGGGGATTTATGAGCTTTTCGGCCGTCACGAACGCGACAAAAACGCGAGATAGCCCTCCAAAATCAAAGATGCGGCGACCGCATCGACGGTGTTTTTGCGCTTTTTGCCGTGATAATTGCAGTCCGAGAGGATTTGGTGCGCCTCGACGGTCGTGCGCCGCTCGTCCCAGAGGGCGACGGCTTGATCGCATTTTTCCTCCACCAGCGCGGCAAATTCGCGGTAGAGCGCGGCGCGCGGCCCCTCGGAGCCGTCCATATTGC
>CAZGOO010000135.1:0-3254 GCA_964527505.1 uncultured Oscillospiraceae bacterium
TCATCGGCATCTTCGGCGGCCTGATGTCCATCCGCCGATTCCTGAAAGTGTAAGGAGGAATCCCAATGTACAAACATCGCAGATTGATTGTCACCCTGATTGCGATCGTGCTTGTGTTTGCCCTGATTATGGGCGTGGTTGCAATGGTCGCGCAGTCGTTCCTCTGAGAAAAGAGGCGCGGCAATGGAAAAAACATCGACGAAAAAACAAGTCCTGCTTGTCGTCGTTCTGGTCGCGGCGCTTGTGGCGTGCTTCCTCGGCGGCTGGATGGGCGCAAAGATCTCCGATTCGCCGAGCGGCTCGCCGGACGGCGCGTTTACCAATGAGGTCACGCACGATGAGCAGTATATGCGCAAGCTCGACTACATCCTCACGCTCATGGAGTATTACCACATTGACGGTCTGGACTACGACAAGCTGGAAGACCTCCTTGCCGACGCCGTGGTGGACGCGACGGGCGACCGCTGGAGCTATTATCTGAGCGCCGAGGATTATCAGAAATATCTCGAGCAGTTTTACAATTCCTATGTCGGCATCGGTGTGACCATTCAGGCCACGGAAAGTACGCAGAAAGGCCCCTTTACCATCGCCGCCGTCACCGAGGGCGGCCCCGCACAGGAAGCGGGGATTCTGGTCGGCGACGTTCTGACCGCCGTAGACGGAACCGATACCGCCGATTTGACCCTCTCCGAGACGCAGAAGCTCGTGCGCGGGCAGGAAAACACGCAGGTCAACTTGACCATTCTGCGCGGGGAAGAGACGCTGCAAATTTCCGTCACGCGCCGCGCCATCTCCGTGCCCGTGGTGGACTACGAAATGCTCGACGGCGAGCTCGGCTACATCAAAATCGACAATTTCGACACGAACTGCGCCGATGAAACCATCGCCGCCATCGACGATCTGCGCGCGCAGAGCGCAAAGGGACTGATTTTCGATTTGCGCTTCAACCCCGGCGGGATGAAAAACGAGCTGGTCAAAATTTTGGACTATCTTCTGCCCGAAGGCCCCCTGTTCCACTCCGAAGACTACTCCGGCAAAACTTCCACGGATTATTCCGATGCAAACTGCATCGAGCTTCCCTTTGCCGTTCTGGTCAACGGCGAGTCGTATTCCGCTGCGGAATTTTTCGCCGCCGCGCTTCAGGAATATGAGGTCGGCATCGTCGTCGGCAGCAAAACCTGCGGCAAGGGGAACTATCAGCAGACCTTCCGGCTTCCCGACGGCTCCGCGCTGGGCATCTCCACCGGCCACTACCGCACGCCGAAGGGCGTGAGCCTTGCGGGCGTCGGCGTGACGCCGGATTATCCGGTCGAACTGAGCGATGAGGACTACCTCGCGCTCTACTATGACCGCCTTTCCCATGAGGACGACGAACAGCTTCAAAAGGCAATCGAGGAACTTCTGTTGAAAATCGACTGATTCCGCCGAGATTTGCTTGACATTTTCTTCGCATATCCCTATAATATTTCCAAAAATTTCATTTTATTGAAGGAGAATTCGGTATGGCAAAGGAATTCAAATTGACCAGCACACGCCTGAAAGAGCTTGAGGACGAGCTGCATTATCTGAAAACCACGCGCGAAAAAGAGGTCGCGGAGCTCATCAAGGAGGCGCGCTCCTTCGGCGACCTCTCGGAAAACAGCGAATACGACGAGGCGAAAAACGAGCAGGCAAAGCTCTACGGCCGCATCGCCGAGGTCGAGAATATTCTCAGTCACGCCGTTGTGATCGATGACGCCGCCGAGGACGACACCGGCCGCGTCGGCATGGGCTCCACCGTGAAGGTGCGCGATTTGGAATTTGACGAAATCGCGTCGTATACCATCGTCGGCTCGCAGGAGGCCAACCCCATGGAATCCCGCATTTCCGATGACTCTCCCTTCGGCCGCGCCATGATCGGCAAGCACGTCGGCGATACGGTCGAAGTCGATGCGCCCGTGGGCGTGATCAAATTTGAAATCCTCTCCGTAGAGAGATAAGGAGGCTATTTGTGGCAAATTTTGAACCGCAGCAGGAACTGTCCCAGATCGATCAGGTGCGCGTGCGCCGCGAAAAATTGGCGGCCTTGCAGGCCGAGGGACGCGACCCTTTTCTGCGCACAAAGTACGAATTTAACGCCTATTCCGCAGATATCAAGGCGGACTACGACGCTTTCGCTGGAAAAATCGTAAAGGTCGCGGGGCGCCTGATGAGTAAGCGCGGGCAGGGCAAAGTCATGTTCTGCGACTTGCAGGATACCAAGGGCCGCATTCAGCTTTTCGTGAAAATCGACGAGCTCGGCGAGGAGGAATATGCCCGCTTCCGCAAAAACGACATCGGCGATATCGTCGGCTGCGAGGGCGAAGTGTTCACCACCAAAACAGGGGAGATCTCCATCCGCGCAAAGGTCGTGACGCTGCTTTCCAAGTCGCTTCTGCCGCTGCCCGAAAAATACCACGGCCTGACCGATAAAGAGACGCGCTTCCGCCAGCGCTATGTGGACTTGATGGTCAATCCCGAGGTCAAGCGCAATTTCGTCATCCGCTCGCAGTTTATCAAGCATATGCGCGAGTATCTGGACAACATGGGCTACATTGAGGTGGAAACGCCGGTGCTCAACACCGTCGCCGGCGGCGCCGCCGCCCGTCCGTTCATCACCCACCACAACACGCTCGATGTGGATATGTATATGCGCATCGCAACGGAGCTTCCCCTCAAGCGCCTGATCGTCGGCGGCATGGACAGAGTGTATGAAATCGGCCGCATCTTCCGCAACGAAGGTATGGACCCGCGCCACAATCCCGAGTTTACGAGCGTGGAAATGTATCAGGCTTACGCGGATTTCCACGACATGATGGACATCGCCGAGGGCATTTACAGCTCCTTCGCCGAAAAATACCTCGGCACCTATGAGCTGGAGTGGATGGGCGAGAAAGTCAATCTCGCGCCCGGCTGGCCACGCCTGACGATGGTCGAGGCCGTCAAGAAATACACGGGTGTGGACTTCGGTGCGATTTCCGACAACGCCGAGGCCGTTGCCGCCGCAAAGGCCATCGGTGTGGAGCTTGCCGCCGCCGCCGAGCCGACGTGGGGCAATGCGCTTTACGCCTGTTTCGACCAGAAGGTCGAAGAGAACCTTGTCCAGCCGACCTTTATCACCATGTACCCCGTGGAAGTTTCGCCCCTGACCAAGCGTTCGCCCGAAGACCCGCGCCTGACCGAGCGCTTCGAGTTCTTCATCTGCCGCAGCGAGATGGGCAACGCCTATTCCGAGC
>CAZGOO010000136.1:0-3244 GCA_964527505.1 uncultured Oscillospiraceae bacterium
CACGAGCGCCTCGGTGATATCGAGCGCCTGCTCGCCGGTGTCCGGCTGGGAGACGAGCATCGAGTCGATGTCCACGCCGATGGCGGCGGCATAGGCGGGGTCGAGCGCGTGCTCGGCGTCCACAAAGGCCACTTCGCCGCCGCGCTTCTGCGCTTCGGCCAGAACGTGCAGGGCAAGGGTGGTCTTGCCGGAGGATTCCGGCCCGTAGATTTCGACGATTCTGCCTCTGGGCAGGCCGCCGATGCCGAGCGCCGAGTCCAGCGCCAGAGAGCCCGTGGGGATGGCGTCCACATTCATCTCCGCGCGGTCGCCCAGACGCATCACCGCGCCCTTGCCGTAGTTCTTTTCAATCTGTTGCAGGGCGGTCGCAAGGGCTTTTTGCTTGTCATCCGCCGGCGTGGGCGCCTCATAGGCGGTTTTCTTCTGTGCCATAATCCTGTCTCCTCTCTTTTTGTGCGAGCACGGCGCGCACGATCTGCGCCGAATCCTCGCGAAGCTCCGTAATTGTATAGCCGCCGGCGAGCAGAATGTCGCAAACGGCCGCCTCCTGCCCCATGCCGAATTCCAAGCAGAGGTAGCCGCCGTCGGTGACGGCAGGGGTAAAGTTTTTCACGATGGCGCGGTAAAAATCCAGTCCGTCCGCGCCGCCGTCGAGCGCCATGCGCGGCTCGAAGTCCCGCACGGAAACGTCGAGCGTTTGAATTTCCTCCGTGGGGATGTAGGGGGGATTTGCGACGATGAGGTCGAATTTCCCCAGAAATTCCGCCGCAGGCTGCATCGCATCGGCGCGGATGCAGCTCACGCGCGCAGAGAGCTTTTGATTTTGCACATTGCGCTTTGCCACGCGCAGCGCGGCCTCGGAAAGGTCTGCCAAGGTCACGCGCGCGTCTTTGACGCGGCGGGCAATGGCAAGGCCGATGCAGCCGCTTCCGGTGCAGAGGTCTAAAATGCGCGGATTTTGCGGCAAAAACAGCGCTTTTTTCACCGCAAGCTCGGTCACGGCGTTCGTATCGTCGCGCGGGATGAGCACATCCGGCGTAACGCAGAGGGTCATGTCGTAAAAATCCCACTGCCCGAGAATGTAGGGCATCGGCTCGCCGCGCAAATAGCGGGAAAGATACTCCTCCGCGCGCGCGCAGATTTCCTCGGGCGCGTAGAGGTCACGGTCGGAGAGAAGCTGCTCGGCGCTTTTGCCCGACGCGGCGCACACCAGCTCGCGGGCGATGTTCGCGGCGAACTGTCCCTCTTTTTCCAAAAGCGCGCGGCGCGCATCGAGATAGAGCTCGGAATATTTTTTTACCAACGGTCGCTCCCCTCCTCCTGCGGAAGCACTTCGGTCAAAGCGCGAATGCCGACTTCCATCATCGAGTCGTCCGGCTCGCGGGTGGTCAGGTATTGCAGCCACATTCCGGGCTTGGACAAAGCGCGCGTGAGCACGTTGTCGTGCCGCCCGACGAGGCGGTTGATTTCATAGCTGATAGAAACGACCACGGGCAGAAGGAGCAATTTCATCGCCACGCGGATAAGCGCGTTTGCAAAGCCGTTTCCCACCTCGGGGAAAATCGGCCGCAACAGCGGATTTGCAATCGAAAATACCAGAATCGACACAAGCATTACAACAAAGAGGAAGCTCGTTCCGCAGCGCGGGTGCAGCCGCGTCTGCCCGCGCACGTTTTCCACCGTGAGCTCCAGCCCCGCTTCGTAGCAGCGGATGGTTTTGTGCTCCGCGCCGTGGTAGGCAAAGACCCGCTGCATATCTTTCATCCTCGAAACAAGGAAGAGGTACGCAAGGAAAATGACGATGCGCACCACGCCCTCAATGAGCGTGACGGCAAATTCGTTCTGCGTGAGCCATGCGCGGATGGCCGAGCCCAAAAGCGAGGGCAACACAAAAAACAGCCCCACCGAAAGCAGCAGCCCCAGACAGACCGAAAATGTCACGATTGCGTTTTTCGCCTTGTCGGATTCCAGCTTTTCCTCCAGCCACGCGTCGAGCTTCGACTGCTTTTTCTTTTCTTCATACTCCTCGCCGGCCTCGTCGTCCTCGGCAAAGAGGTCTGCCGAATACATCAGCGCCTCCACGCCCGATTTCATGGAGTTGAAGAAATTGACCACGCCCCGAATGAACGGCCACGCGGTAAACGCGCCCTTTTTCGGCAGCTTTCGCGGCGTGGTGTGTACGTCAAGGCCGTCTGCGGTACGCACGACGGTGCTGGCCTTGTCCGGCCCGAGCATCAAAATGCCCTCCAGAAGCGCCTGCCCGCCGATGGATGTTTTGAAGCGTTCGTTCGATTGTTTCTTTGCCATAGGGTTTCCTTTCCGTTGCCGCACGCGCGGCAGTTTCTCTTTTAAGGCGCCGCCGTTACGCGCCCCATTTGTAGCCGAAGCCCCAGACCGTGGTGATGCAGGTGGGGTTTGCGGTATTGTCCTCGATTTTAATGCGCAGGCGGCGGATGTGTGCATCTACGATTTTCAATTCGCCCTCGAAGTCTTTGCCCCAGACGGCGTTAAAAATGTCCTCGCGCGAAAGCGCGCGCCCGGGGTTCTGCAAAAACATCTGCAAAATGGCATATTCCACCTGCGTGAGGCGAATCGGCTTGCCGTTTTTCTCCACCGTCCGCTTTTGCAGATCCATGAGAAAGGGCGAAGCCGAAAGATAACGCGAATCCCGCTCCTCACCGCCGCGCCGGAAAAGCGCGTCGATGCGCGCGGTCAGCTCCGCGGGCGAAAAGGGCTTGATAATGCACGCGTCCGCGCCGGTCATCAGCCCCGTCACCTTGTCCGCCTCCTGCGCGCGCGCGGCAAGCAGCACGATACCGATCGCCGAATTCATCGCGCGAACGGCGCGGCAGACCTCGAAGCCGTCGGCATCGGGCAGCGTGGTATCCAGAACCGCCACGCCGATGTCGGGATTTTCCCGCAGGATCTGCAAGGCGTGCGCGCCCGTTGCCGCTTCCATCGGCTCATAGCCCGCGCGCTTCAGGCTGACGACCGCGAAGCTGCGAATGGCGGCTTCGTCCTCTAAAATAAGCACTTTTTTCATCTGTCCTCTTCTCCCTGTCCCGTCCAGCCCGTATTTCGCGCGGGGCGAATCGGGCCTGCTTTTCCGAAAATACGATTTTCGGATATTATATCATATTTCTGCGCAAAAAGGTAGTGCCGCGCCCGCACAAATGTAAATTTATTTCAAAACCACGCAGCCCGCGCCGAGCACGCGCTCGAGCTCCGCCAGCATATCCTCGCG
>CAZGOO010000137.1:0-3231 GCA_964527505.1 uncultured Oscillospiraceae bacterium
GCTCATTATTCATTTCCTCCTTACTTACTGTTTCTGCGCTTGATGATGAACTTGTTGGTACGGTTCTTGGCCTTGCGGGTCTTGTAACCGAGCGCAGGCTTGCCCCACGGAGTGACGGGGCCGGGACGACCGACCGGAGCGCGGCCTTCGCCGCCGCCGTGCGGGTGGTCGTTCGGGTTCATGACGGAACCGCGGACGGTCGGGCGGATACCCATGTGGCGGGTACGGCCGGCCTTGCCGATGTGGACGTTGCTGTGGTCGATGTTACCGACCTGACCGATGACTGCGGTGCAGTTCATACGGACATAGCGCACTTCGCCGGAGGGCAGACGCACCTGCGCGAGCTCTTCTTCCTTGGCAAGGAGCTGCGCGGCAACGCCGGCGGAGCGGACGAGCTGCGCGCCGCGGCCGGGCTGGAGCTCGATGTTGTGGATGACGGTACCGACGGGGATGTTTGCGATGGGCAGGCAGTTGCCGGGCTTGATATCGGCAGCGGCGCTGGCCAGAACGGTATCGCCCACGTTCAGGCCGACGGGGGCGAGAATGTAGCGGAGCTCGCCGTCGGTGTACTTCACGAGCGCGATGAACGCGCTGCGGTTGGGATCGTATTCGATGCGCTGCACGACAGCGGGCATCTCCAGCTTGTCGCGGCGGAAGTCGATGATACGATACTTGCGCTTGTTGCCGCCGCCGCGATGGCGGACGGTGATTCTGCCGTAGCTGTTGCGACCGGAATGCTTCTTCAGGGTCTCAACAAGGCTACGCTCGGGCTTTGCCTTCTTGTCTACGCCCTCAAACACGGACACGGTCATGCCGCGGCGCGCAGGGGTATAAGGCTTGTAAGATTTAATCGCCATTTTGCGTTACACTCCTTTATTGAGATGGTTTAGACCATACCCTCGAAGAACTCGATGGTCTTGGACTCTGCGGTCAGCTTCACGACGGCTTTCTTATAGGAAGCGGTGCGGCCTGCGGGATAGCGGCCCTGCTGCTTTGCCTTGCCGTCCATACGGATGGTGGTGACCTTTTCGACCTTCACGCCGAAGATCTCTTCGATCGCCTTTTTGATCTCGGTCTTATTCGCGGTGGGCGCGACCATGAACACATACTTCTTCAGAGAAGTGGCTTCCATGGACTGCTCGGTGATGACCGGACGGATGATGATATCGTATGCAGTCTTCATGCGAACACCTCCTCGATTTTCGCCAGCGCAGCCTTATCGACGATGAGCTTCTTTGCGTTGAGAACGTCGTAAACGTTGATCAGGTTGGCAAAGGTGGTCTGCACGCCGGGGATGTTACGCGCGGAAAGGACGACATTGCCGTTGACCTCGGCGGTCACGACGAGCGCCTTGCAATCGGCGTTGACAGCCTTGAGGAAGCCGACGAACTTCTTGGTTTTGATCTCGTCCATCTTGATTTCGTCGATGACGACGATGTTTTCGCTCTGGGCCTTTGCGCTCAGAACGGACTTCAGAGCCAGACGGCGCACCTTCTTATTGAGGGTGTAGCTGTAGTCTCTGGGCTTCGGGGCAAAGACGATGCCGCCGTGCGTCCACTGCGGAGCGCGGGTCGAGCCCTGACGGGCGTGGCCGGTGCCCTTCTGGCGCCACGGCTTCTTGCCGCCGCCGGAAACTTCGGCGCGGGTGAGTGCGGACTGCGTGCCCTGACGGCAGTTGGCGAGGTGATTTTTGACCACATCGTGGACAACGGATTCGTTGGGTTCGATGCCGAACACGGCCTCGGAAAGTTCCACTTCGCCGACCTGCTTGCCGTTCATATCGTAAACATTCGTTTTCAGCATGGGTTACTCTCCTTTCATTAGCCGTTTCTCGCGGAAGCCTTCTGCGGGTTACGACCGGAAGCCTTCTGCGGGTTCTTGCTGATGCCCGTGGCGCCCTGAGCGACCTTGATCTTCTTAACGGTGCTCTTGACGTAGACCAGTCCGCCCTTCGGGCCGGGGATCGCGCCGCGAACGACCAGCATATTCAGATCGGAATCGACCTTGACAACCGTGAGGTTCTGAACGGTGACCTGCTCGCGGCCCATCTGGCCGGGCATATTCTTGCCCTTAAAGATACGCGAGGGGTCGGAAGTGGAGCCCATGGAGCCGGCGTGGCGATGAACGGGGCCGCCGCCGTGGGTCATCTTCTGGATGTGCGTGCCGTGGCGCTTGACGGCGCCTTGGAAGCCGTGGCCCTTGGAGATGCCGGTGACGTCGATGTGGTCGCCCGCAGCGAAAACGTCGGCCTTGATCTCGGCGCCGACTTCAAGCTCGGCAGCGTTGTCCAGCTTGAATTCCTTGAGGTGTCTTTTCGCGGAGATTTCCGCTTTCTTCAGATGGCCGAGCTCGGGCTTGGACAGCTTCTTTTCGGCGACATCGCCGAATGCGAGCTGAACCGCGACATAGCCATCGTTTTCGACGCTCTTCTTCTGAGCGACGACGCAGGGGCCGGCCTCGATCACGGTGACGGGAATGACGTGCCCGTTTTCATCGAAGATCTGGGTCATGGCCACTTTCTTGCCGATGATTGCTTTCTGCATTTTGTTTACTCCTTTGTAGGTTATTGGTCGGAAAACTCGGCCATTGGGCAGCCGTCGGTTTGCCGACATGACCCGGGACCGCTTCGGCAGCGGTCTTGGGACGCGAAGCCGTAAATTACAGCTTTATCTCAATCTCAACGCCGGCGGGAAGGTCAAGGCCCTGAAGAGCCTCGATGCACTTCTGGTTGGGGTTGAGGATATCGATCAGACGCTTGTGGGTGCGGCGCTCGAACTGCTCGCGGGAGTCCTTGTTGACGTGCGGCGAGCGCAGGATGGTAACGATCTCCTTGCGGGTGGGCAGGGGGATGGGGCCGGAGACGGTCGAGCCGTTGCGCTTGGCAGCCTCGACGATCTTTTCGGAAGTGGCGTCGATGAGCTGATGGTCATACGCCTTGAGACGGATGCGGATCTTGCTGTTTGCCATGGTGGTTGTTTCCTCCTTGAAACGTACTCAGTAGGTTTATTTGCCCTGCCGGGTACGGTCGAAGCAAATTCGTATACGCTTAACCGTGCGTATCACTCCGTGTGCAGAAAAAACAGCCGGATTTCCGGCTGACTTCCGCCGCGGCGATATACGCCACGCAACGCTTCGCTTCAGCCGCCCGATGATCGGACATACTCCGCAGAAGTTACCGCCCGAGGGCGCAATCTCCTGCTTCATCGCATTTGGCACACACGGACGCGTTTA
>CAZGOO010000138.1:0-3188 GCA_964527505.1 uncultured Oscillospiraceae bacterium
GAATATTTGCGTTGCATCCGCAAAAAGCGGAGCGACAGCAGGAGGTACTTATGAACAAAGAATCCATCCACCGCTTGGTGGGCACGGCGCTTCTTGCCGCAACCGTCGTGGTTTTGCAACTGCTCGGCAGTTTCATCCGCTTCGGCCCCGTTTCGATTTGCCTTGTGATGATTCCCATCGTCGTGGGCGCCGCAGTCTACGGCCCGCGCACGGGCGCGATTTTGGGCGGCGTGTTCGGCATTGTCGTCCTCTGCCAGCCCGATACGACTGCGTTTTACCAAATCAGCGTATTCGGCACGGTCGTGACGGTACTTCTCAAGGGCATTTTGAGCGGCCTTATAGGCGGTCTGGTCTATCGCGCCGTCGCGAAGAAAAACGAATTTGTCGCCGTAATTTTAACCGCCATTGTCTGCCCCGTGGTCAATACGGGTCTGTTCTTTCTCGGCTGCCGCGTGTTTTTCTGGAGCGCGCTTGCCGAGTGGGGCGCGGGAGACGCGCTGACCTTCGTGATTACGGGCATGATCGGTGTGAACTTCCTCGCAGAGCTCGGCACAAACATTCTCTGCGCGCCCGCCGTTCCTTTGATTCTGCGCGCCGTGCGCCGCACTTAATTGCACCTTTCGAACCTCCACCCGCCGGGTGGAGGTTCTTTTTTGCGCCTTGCGGACATAGCATCTTGCGGGAGGGATGACAATGACTGCGGAGCTTCGGCAGGCGACTCGCTTCATGACGGACGAGCTGCGCGCGGCCATCGAACGCGCGCCGATACGCGGCGCCGTGGAGGAAATACGGCTCAAAAGCGACTGCCCCGTCGTGATTTTGAGCGATCGCGGAGAATTTGTGCTCGATCTGCGCGTTTCGCGCCGCGCGCTTGCTTCCTGCGTGGACGCTGCGTGCGGGCACTCGGCCTACGCCGCGCAGCAGACGCTTCGGCAGGGGTTTTTGATTTTGGAGGGCGGGCACCGCCTCGGCGTTTGCGGCACGGGCGTGATGAAAGAGGGGAGTGTGACGGCGCTTCGCGACATCGGCTCTCTGAATCTGCGCATCGCGCGGCAGATCTTCGGCTGCGCGGACGCGGCGGCCGGCTTTTTATGGACGCATCCGCATTCGAGCCTGATTCTCGGCCCGCCCGGGCGGGGGAAAACGACGCTTCTGCGCGAGCTTGTGCGCACACTTGCGGGAAAATTCGGCCGCCGCGTGGGCGTGGCGGATGAGCGGCAGGAGCTTGCCGCGTGCATCGACGGAACTGCGCAGTTTGACCTCGGGCTGCGAAGCGACGTTTTAAGCGGCATTCCGAAAGCGACGGCGATTGAAATGCTCGTGCGCTCCATGCGCCCGGAGTGGATCGCGGTCGATGAAATCACGGCCGAAGCGGATGTAGCGGCCATCGTGCGCGCTGCCTACTGCGGCGTGCGCTTTTTGGCCACGGCGCACGCGCAGAATTTCGCGGAACTTACGAAGCGCAGCGTCTACCGCCGACTTTTGGAGGCAAACGTGTTTGAAAATCTCTTCACGATTTTGCCCGACCGCTCGGTTTTGACGGAAAGGACGGAGAATTTATGCTGAAGCTGCTCGGCGCGGTCTGTGTGCTGCTCGGCGCGGGCGGCTTCGGGTGCCGCATGACCTTGCAATTTCACGCGCAGAGGCGGCAGCTTGCCGCGCTGGAAAATGCGCTGGAGCTGCTCAAATGCGAGCTCAACTACACTGCCGAGCCGCTTGCGGCGATTTGCCGCGCGGTGTCTTTGCGCGTCAGCGGCGCAATCGGGAGCTTTTTCGCGGCTTTTGCCGCGCATCTTTCGCAAAATACCGCGCCGAGCGCCGCCTGCAAGCGGGCACTTGCGCAGACGCACGGCTTAACTCTTCCGAGCGCGGCAGCCGAGATGCTTCCCGAGCTTTTTTCGGGGCTCGGAAGCTACGACCTTGAGGGCGCAAACCGACTTTTGAAGCTGGCGTTTGCGCGTCTGGACGCGCTTCTTGCCCAGACGGAGCGCGAGCGCAGGCCGCTTGCGCGCAGCTATGTGCTTTTGGCTTTGTGCGCGGGCGCGGCCATCGTGATTCTGGCGGTGTAAGTATGCAGATCGACCTGATTTTCAAAATCGCCGCCGTAGGCATCATTGTCTCCATTCTCAATCAGGTGCTCGTGCGCTCCGGTCGGGAGGAACAGGCGACGATGACCACGCTTGCGGGGCTTGTGGTGGTGCTCATCGTCGTTGTGCAGAAAATCGCGCAGCTTTTCGACCTCGTAAAGACCCTGTTTCATTTCTGATGGAGGATTTTACGAAACTCTGCGCGCTGGCGCTTGTGAGCGTGCTTCTGATTCGTCTGCTGCGCCAGCTTCGCGGAGAATATGCGCTTTTGCTGTCGCTTGCCGTCGTTGCGGTGATGGGCATCTGCCTTGCAGGCTTTTTGAAGCCGGTTTTGACTTTCTTTTCAAGGCTCGAAGCGCTCGGCAATCTGGATTCCGCACTCATGACGGCAACTTTGAAAACCGTCGGCATCGGGCTTTTGACGCAGCTTTCCTCCGCCGTCTGCCTCGACGCGGGCGAAAGCGCCGTCGCGAAAACGCTGGAATTGTGCGGCGGCGCCGTGGCCGTGTGGGCGGCAATGCCGCTTTTGGAGGCGATTTTGGCGCTTTTGCAGACGATGAGCGGAGGATGACATGAAAAAATTTCTTTTGTGCCTGCTCATACTCGGGCTGCTTGCGGCAAATGTATTTGCCGAGGATGCGCTGCTGCCCGAAGCGGAGGAACTGGAAAAGCAGCTTCCGTCCGAGGCCGCCGCGCTCATGGACGGGCTGAGCCCCACGCAGGAAAGCGGCCTCTGGGCGCAGGTGAAGCGCATCGTGCGCGCCGCGCTTTCCGGCGGTGTTGACCCAAAAGAAGGGATGCGCCTGTGCGCGATGCTGCTTGCCATTGTGCTGCTTTGCGCGCTTTCGGGGCTTTTTTCGCAGGGTGCGGCGCCTCTGGCCGTGGCCTGCGCGGGCGCGCTCGGCCTCGGGGCGGCATTTTTGTTCGGATTTCAGAGCATGATGCAGCTTGCGACCGAAACGCTCAACGACCTGACGGACTACACCGGCGCCCTCATGCCCGTCCTTGCCGGCGCGGTGAGCTTGCAGGGCGGCGCGGGCAGCGCGGCGGCGCTTTACGGCGGGACGATGCTTTTTTCGCAGATTTTAATGCGCGCCGTTA